>CANHSD010000164.1 GCA_947463105.1 Chitinophagaceae bacterium | reverse complement strand
TGGTGATTTTAAAAACAACCAGGGTTTCTAGAACATACTTGATCAGCCAAATACTTTTTAAACAAACACAGCTTTTGCGTTAGAAGCGTCTGAGTGTTCCACGTGGAACATTGTGTGATTGAATCAATAGCCTTGCTTGTGGTTTTATGCTCCCCTTTGCCAGGTTTCACTCCTTTATAATTGATTGCTCTGCATGGGGGTTTTGGTTTGACCAATTCAAATGCTTTGTATTGGGGCCTATCCACCAAAGGAGTTTATTGGGTGCATCCCCGGTGAAGGGTGAGTGTTCCACGTGGAACATTGGTTTCAAGTGGCCCACCAGCAAGGAAGAGGCATTAATCATCGATGAAATGGCCACAAAACCACCATCCGCTCTTTGCCTGCTGGCAGAAAAGCTCATTCGTTTACGCCTTCGGTGTAGTCAAATTTGTTTCATTTCCCCCAAACAGGAGTTTGTTGTTCTTAAAAGGAAGCTTTATGGCAAAAAAGCACCCCTCCAAAAAATGCTTGGTAATCATAACCTGTGTTGGAAAGCACAACAAGAGAGCGGCAAACGCAAGCAAAGGTTGGTAAACCTTGACCGTTGCTTCATCAATACATTGGATGAAGCAAGATTGTCGGGAAGCGGTAGTGAAACCGATGAGCAAAATGAAGTGGTAGAGCCCAGTTGGCAGTAGCGGGTCGGGGTGGTGGAATTAACTCCTTATCTAATAAAATCAAATTCAACACCCCTGCCCTTATTTGTCAGCATCCTCGGTGCAGCCAAATTTAGCTATCCTTATGGGCAGAAGATTGTTTTTGTTCCAGACCCAATAGGATATAGGGTCGTTTGCATGTGCTGCCACATGTTGAAGGCAGACCAATGTTCCACGTGGAACATTGCCCAGTGTCAATCCAACACCTTGTTTGTGAGGCGAATCCGCAAAGGATTTCCCAAAAATTGCGCTTGCTAAGCCGGAGTAAGCGCAAAGACCTCAGTTCTTTTTTATCTTTGCTCTATGTTCCATAAGTACGATGTTATAGTAGTTGGTGCGGGCCATGCGGGCTGTGAGGCTGCTGCTGCAGCGGCCAATATGGGAAGCAGGACCCTTCTTGTCACCATGAACCTTCAGACAATTGCCCAAATGAGTTGTAATCCTGCCATGGGCGGAATTGCAAAGGGACAGATTGTAAGGGAGGTTGATGCACTTGGGGGATACTCCGGTATAGTTACCGATCAGACCATGATCCAATTCAGGATGTTGAACAGATCTAAGGGCCCTGCCATGTGGAGCCCAAGGGCACAGAGCGATCGGATGCTTTTTTCTCAACGGTGGAGAGAGTTGCTGGAGAATACACCCAACCTCGATTTTTACCAGGACATGGTCAATGGCCTGATTGTAAAAGATGGCAGGGTTAGGGGCATCATCACGGGAATGGGCAATGAGATAGAGGCCAAGTCTGTGGTCTTGACCAATGGAACCTTTTTAAATGGCATCATCCATATTGGCGAAAAGCAGTTTGGTGGTGGAAGAATGGCAGAGCGTGCCGCGACCGGAATCACAGAACAGCTGGTAGAACTTGGATTTGAAAGCGATCGGCTAAAAACAGGAACACCCCCTAGGATAGATGGCAGAAGCCTGGATTATTCAAAAATGGAAGAACAGAAAGGGGATGATGAAATCACTGGCTTTTCTTACCTGAACATTGACAGAATCAGACCGGAACAACAAAGAAGTTGTTGGATTGCCTATACCAATCAAACCGTACACGACACCTTGAAAACAGGCTTTGATAAAAGCCCCATGTATGCCGGAAGAATCGAAGGAACCGGACCAAGGTATTGCCCAAGTATAGAAGACAAAATCAATCGTTTTGCCGAGCGAGACAGGCACCAGTTGTTTGTTGAGCCGGAAGGATGGAATACGGTAGAGATTTACCTGAACGGATTTTCGACTTCCTTGCCAGAAGATGTTCAATACAAATCGCTGGTCAAGATTCCAGGATTTGAAAATGTAAAGATGTTCAGGCCGGGTTATGCCATTGAATATGATTTTTTTCCGCCGCATCAACTTCATTACTCATTGGAAACCAAGCGGTTACGTGGTTTGTTCTTCGCAGGACAGATCAATGGAACCACCGGATATGAAGAGGCCGCTTGCCAGGGATTGATGGCTGGTATGAATGCGCACAACAATGCATTTGAGCGGGAGCCCCTTGTGTTGAAAAGAAGCGAAGCCTATATAGGGGTCTTGATTGATGACCTGATTACCAAAGGAACCGAAGAGCCCTACAGGATGTTTACTTCAAGGGCTGAGTTCAGAACCCTGCTCAGGCAAGACAATGCAGACATTCGCCTTACCGAAATTGGCTATCAACAAGGATTGGCCAGTGAAGAAAGATACCAACAAGTCAAAACCAAGAAGGATAATGTAGAGCAGATCATCAAAAAGTTCAGCGAAGTATCAGTTGAGCCAGCATCCATGAATTCATTTTTTGAGGCAGCTGGTTCTGCGGCGCTGACCCAAAAACAGAAAATATCACAACTGGTCTTGCGCCCGGGAATTGGCGCCAAAGAAATGATTGAACATTCAGAACAGCTGAAGACTGAGTTTGGACATTATGCACCGCTCGAAATTGAGCAAGCGGAGATTCAAATGAAGTATGCGGTTTACCTTGAGAAGGAAAGAGAGATGGTGCAAAAAATGGCACAAATGGAAGAGCTTGAAATCCCTGAAACCTTTGATTATACCAAGGTTCAGGCCATCGGCACAGAGGCAAGAGAGAAGTTGAAAAAAATTCAACCCAAAACACTTGGCCAGGCATCCCGCATATCGGGCATCAATCCCAGCGATGTTCAAATCTTGATGGTATACATGGGAAGATAAGCGTAACTTAAAACCAAACCCGAAGATGACAACACTGAGCCCCAAAGAATTGATTGGCGTATTTCCATTGTTTGATCTTCCGCTTGCAACGTTTTTGCATGAGCGCGGCGAAAGCAAAACATTTGAGCAGGGTTCAATTCTCATGAAGCCCGGACAGTTTTTCAAATACGCCATGCTCATTGTAGGCGGAAGGGTAAAGCTCTACCGTGAAGGTGAAGACGGAGAAGAGTTTTTCATGTATTTTCTGGAAAGCGGAAACGCCTGTGCACTCAGCATGATGTGCATGGCGCGCAGCCAGACCAGTACCGTCATGGCGGTTGCTGTTGAAGAAACCGACGTCATCATGATTCCGATTCAATACATGGATACGCTGATGAAAAACTACAGCGCCTGGTATCATTTTGTGATTGAAACTTACCGGAACAGGTTTGAAGAACTGCTTACCGTTGTTGACCAAATTGCTTTCAAGAACATGGATGAAAGACTGGAGTGGTACCTTAAAAGACAAGCAAAATCCCTGGGCAACAACCTCATGCTAACGCATCAACAGATAGCGCACGATATCAACTCTTCTAGAGAAGTGGTTTCAAGGCTTCTGAAAAAAATGGAAAAGACCGGCCTGGTTTCAATGGAGCGCAACAGCATTGTTTGGATGGGAGAGGAGCTTGAATAAAACTCCCTTCCGTGTGATAAATATCACGTTAAGAAAGAATTAGTTTACTGAATTTTGTTTCACTCTTCTCAAGAGACAATATTAAAACTACACGATGACAATTATTGAACTGATCAAACAACCCTGGCCATGGTATGTGGCAGGACCCATCATTGGATTGATGGTGCCAACACTATTGATTTTCGGAAACAAAACATTTGGCATTTCATCATCATTGCGGCATGTATGCGCAGCATGTTTTCCTGCCAAGATTCCATTTTTTCAATACGATTGGAAAAAAGAAATATGGAACCTGTTTTTTGTATTTGGTATTTTTCTTGGAGGCATCATTACTGCCATGTATTTTAAAAACGATGCAGCCGTAGTTGTTGACTCAAATCTTATCGCAGAACTCTCGGGGTATGGCATTACTGATTTCAGCGGATTGGTTCCTGGCGATATTTTCAGCTGGGCTTCTCTTGCTACACCAAGGGGTTTTATCCTGATGGTGATTGGTGGATTTCTTGTTGGTTTTGGTACGCGCTATGCGGGTGGTTGCACGTCGGGTCACGCCATCATGGGTTTGTCCAACCTTCAACTTCCATCATTGATTGCAACCATCTCTTTTATGGCGGGTGGTTTCATCATGGCAAACCTTATCCTCCCATTCATTCTTTCATTGTAAAATAGTACGATCATGACAATAAATAAAAAAAATACGAATACTGATTTTGAAGTGAGGTCGTTGGATGCTATTTGCAAAAATCAAGAAGCTGTAGAATTGCCCATGTGGCATAACCTCAAGTACCTTGCCTTTGGAGTAGCCTTCGGAATTGTATTGATCAAATCTGAGGTGATCTCATGGTTCCGCATCCAGGAAATGTTCAGGCTGCAAAGCTTTCACATGTTTGGTGTGATTGGTTCTGCTGTTGCAGTGGGCGCACTCTCTGTTTTTCTGATCAAAAAATTCAAGATCAAATCAATAGATGGCGAAGAAATTATTCTTCCCGAAAAAACATTTAACAAAGGACAGATTTATGGCGGATTACTTTTCGGATTCGGTTGGGCAATGACCGGCGCTTGTCCCGGCCCCTTGTTTGCACAATTGGGCTACGGTGCAATAGCAACAGCTGTCACCATTTTGATGGCCATTGTTGGTACTTGGGTCTATGGTTTATTGAGAGAAAAGCTTCCTGCATAATTCAGTAAAAGCCTTTTAAAAAATACCGCTTGCATCAACAGGCGGTATTTTTATTTGCACAAAGCAAACGTTTTTTACCTGAACTCATAACCGAAGCCCATCAATTGTGTGAGTAAAGAATTGGGTGCATCGGTTGTGGTACAACGTCCTTCCAGTTTTGGTGAAATGGGCGAATGAATTTTCAAGTATTCTTCAATGACACTGTGCAGGGTAGCGCCCAGCCTCTTGGGATTTTTAACGCCTTCAACGCGACAAATCGTTGTGTCGGGATCTCCCTCGCGTTCGCAGGCAACGAAGCTATACGTTTTTTCAAGATCGAGGGCTTGACCAGCAACCTTGATCCAGTTGACCCTTTTACCCGCATCGTTGCCAATGGTGAAGTTGACTTCCATTCCTTTAAAACGCACTACCCATCCACCAAAGCGTTTGGCAGGATCCTTGGCAAATGCATTTTGCAATTCTTTCTCCATCCAGTCCCAGAGCTGTTTTCCGGTAATGAATCCTTTTTTTGCTTCACTGTCAACCGGTAACATGTTCCACAAATAGTCAACCGTGATGATGGCCTCTCCTGTTTTGGGATCAGGAACCAGCGGAGGACAAAAACGAAATCCATTGCTGAGTGCAATGTCTGGTTTGAACTTCCACATGATGGCATCTGTAATAAAATTGTCCATCGGTGTTTCAATTACATAATAACGCATCAATGGTGTTGTGGATTTTCCAATGACGCGGTTCAATTCTTTTTTATAGGGAGCCCTTGCATTTTCCACCAACCGTTTCATTTCTTCATCCTCCTTGTAAAGGACCGGATCAACATCCAACAATTGATAGGTATGGTCTTTCACTATCCCATTCTCAACAACAATGTCCAACTTTGCAATGAAGGAACCGAAGGCACCGGGTTCTGTTACTTTTGTATGTACACCTTGAATGGGTGTGCGCACGCGCTCGTGGGTATCTGCGCCAAGAATATAATCAACCCCTTTTACCTGTGGCATGTTGGCAAGACCAACCTGTTGTGCGAGCCCCATGTGTGTCAGCAGAAAAACCATATCGCACAGTTCATACTCCCGAAGGATTTTCACATATTTTGAAACATTCAATTCGGGCATGGTGAATTTGATGCCATCGCTGTATGCGGGAGATTGGCGCTTTGGTGTAAGTGGATCGTTGTATCCGATAAAGCCAATTTTGATGCCTGCGATATGCTTTACAAAATAGGGTGGAAAAATCAGGTCACCCTTCATTTCATCCTGTGTATCGTGGAGCATGTTGGCACATACTTTCACACCATCGTAGGCAAACATGTCTTTCATCATCATCTCTTTTCCATAGACAACTTCCCAGTTGCCGGGCAACATGATGTCGTAGCCTATATTGTTCATTAATGGAATGATGGCGGTGCCTTTGCTCATGGCA
>CANHSD010000163.1 GCA_947463105.1 Chitinophagaceae bacterium | reverse complement strand
CCATTCCTGCTTCCGGGATTTTTTCTTTCCAGCTAGGGTCGGCTTCAATACACATCCGCTGTGAGGCATTGAATGCTTTGCCCCAGGGAGAATGAAATGCATTGGTGGCAATGGGAACAAGGAATTTGAACAGCGCTGGTTCCAGGCAAGCCCAGGCAATCAGTTGCTGTCCGCCCATAGATCCGCCAATCCCCATGTATATTTCAGTTATTCCGAGTGAGAGCCTCAGCTGATCATAAGACCTTGCCATGTCCATTGGCGTAAAAAATGGGAAATCATGAAGGAAAGGCATGCCTGTCTCTTCATGATTGTCCAGGGGATTTACGCTTCCGTAATAACTGCCTGGCATATTGACACAGATGATGAAATACTTGCGTGGGTCAAAGAATTTCCCTTCGCCCACCATTCCTGCCCACCAGTCAGAAGGATCGCTGTTGGCGGTCATGGCATGAAATATCCATACCACATTGTCTTTGTTGGATGACATTTCACCCATGGTGGTATAAGCCAGCTTGAAATCCTGGATTGTTCTTCCAGACTCCAAGGTCAGCACCCCTTTGTAATGATATGTATGTAATGTTTTGTTCATGTTGATCAATGCTTTCCAGAAAGGGCATAAAAAAACCCATCTGAGGCCAGATGGGTTTTCGCTATCAAGGGTTGATCTTGTCAAGGGAAAATATCTGACTTATCTGTGCTTGCCTGCGCAAGCTGGAGTTGACACCTTATTAATGGTTAGTTAACAGGTTGTCAAGGCGTCATCGGGCCAATCCCTCTGCCTTTCTGGATAAGAATAGGAAAGAACTGCCGCAAAGGTAAACATTTTTTTTATATCCACAAATCCCCCGCGCTCACCTGATTTGCTTTAATTTTGAACGAAACAATATCACCAATCAGTTGTTTTCTCTTCAACCTCCCTGAACCTGCCTCAACCTCCCTCAACCTCCCCAGCCTTCGGCTGGCAAGCTCAACTCCTCATTCAATGGTAAAAAAAGACAACATAGAAGTAATCGGCGCAAGGGCACACAACCTGAAAAATATCGACATCACCATCCCCAAGCATCAGTTGGTGGTAATCACTGGAATCAGTGGAAGCGGTAAATCTTCTTTGGCCTTTGATACCATTTATGCAGAGGGGCACAGGCGGTACATGGAAACCTTTGGCACCTATGCAAGACAGTTTATGGGGGAGATGGAAAGACCGGATGTAGACAAGATTTCTGGCTTGTCTCCTGTTATTTCAATTGAGCAAAAAACCACCAACCGAAATCCGCGATCTACTGTTGGAACGGTGACGGAAGTATATGATTTTCTCAGGCTGCTTTTTGCCAGAGCGGGGGATGCTTATTCCATGAATACTGGCAAGAAAATGGTCAAGTTTACGGATGAAGAAATCGTTGCTGACCTTTTCAAAAAATTAGCCAATAAAAAAATTACCATACTGGCACCCATGGTGAGGGGTAGGAAAGGGCATTACCGTGAATTGTTTGAAGAAACCAGGAAGAAGGGTTTTGTGAAAGTGAGGGTGGATGGCGAATTGAAAGACCTTGTGCCCAAGATGCAGGTAGACAGGTACAAGGTTCACGACATTGAAGTGGTGGTAGACAGGCTTGCCGTTACTCCAGACATGAAAATCAGGATTGGACAAAGCATCAACCAGTCCATGCAGATAGGCAAGGGGCTTTTGTTTATTCTTGTGCACGACAATGATTCGGTTGTTCAGTACAGCAAGAAACTCATGTGTGCGACTACCGGAATTTCTTACGAAGAGCCTTCCCCCAATACCTTTTCATTCAACTCGCCTTATGGTGCTTGCCCTGCTTGCAAAGGCCTGGGACAGCAGCATGCCATCGACCTCAATGCCGTGATGCCTGATAGGTCTGTTTCCATTGCAGATGGTGCCATCCTGCCTTTGGGTGAAGAGCGGGATTCCTATTATTTCAAGATGGTGGAGCAGCTTTCCAAAAAGCATAAATTCAGCCTTAAGTTGCCCATAGAACAGCTGTCCGAAAAGGCCATGAACATTATTTTGTTTGGCAATGAGGATGGAATTCAAGGGGATATCGATCAACTGGAAAAGGGCGAATATCCTGGTGTCATCAATATGGTGGTCCGGTGGTTTACAGATAGCACCAGTGAATCAATCCGTGAATGGGCCGAGAAGTACATGATGCTCAGGCCTTGCACTGATTGCCAAGGAACAAGATTGAAAAATGAGAGTTTGTGGTTTCGCATTGATGGTAAACATATTGCTGATCTGTCTGAGATGAACCTCTCAGGTTTGCAAGATTGGTTTGCCAGCCTTGAAAAGCGCATGGACACCCGGCAAAACCTGATTGCCAAGGATATTCTCAAGGAGATACGCAGCCGTTTGGGATTTCTGTTGGATGTAGGCTTGGGTTATCTTTCATTGGGCCGCCCCACGAGGACATTGAGTGGCGGAGAATCCCAGCGCATCCGGCTGGCAACCCAGATTGGATCGCAGTTACAGGGGATTACCTATATTTTGGATGAACCCTCTATAGGCCTGCATCAAAGAGACAACCAGCAGCTGATTGGGGCATTGAAAAACCTGAGGGATATTGGAAACAGTGTGATTGTAGTTGAACACGACAAGGATATCATGCTTGCTGCTGATCACCTCATTGATGTTGGGCCAAAGGCGGGTATTCATGGCGGTAGGATTGTTGCACAGGGAACACCCGCCGATGTTTGCAAGTCTGGCTCAGAAACAGCAGGCTATCTCAACAACAAGAAAAAAGTGGAAGTGCCAGCAGAAAGACGGAAAGGCAATGGTAATTATCTTCAGTTGACGGGAGCCTCAGGAAATAATTTAAAGAATGTTGACATCAACATTCCTCTTGCAACCTTTGTTTTGGTAACAGGGGTAAGTGGTAGCGGTAAGTCCACCTTGATCAATGAAACCCTTTATCCCCTTTTGAATAAGCATTGTTATGATGCCAAGCAGGATCCAATGCCCTATAAAAAAATCACTGGGTTGGAGCATATTGATAAGGTGATAGAAATTGATCAATCGCCCATTGGCAGAACCCCGCGCAGCAATCCTGCTACTTATTGTAATTTTTTTACAGACATCCGTCAGTTGTTTGCAGCAGTGCCAGAAGCAAAGATCCGGGGCTATAATGCAGGCCGTTTTTCGTTCAATGTAAAAGCGGGTCGTTGCGACATGTGTGAGGGTGGAGGATTGAGGGTCATTGAAATGAATTTTCTGCCTGATGTTTATGTGCATTGCGAAAAATGCAATGGGAAGCGCTACAACCGTGAAACCTTGGAAATTCGTTATAAAGGAAAATCAATCAGCGATGTGCTGGACATGACAGTGGATGAGGCGGTTGAATTTTTTCAGCAAATTCCTTACCTCTACAGAAAAGTAAAGGTGCTGCAGGAAGTTGGATTGGGCTACATCACCCTTGGTCAATCTGCTGTAACCCTTAGTGGTGGAGAGGCGCAGCGTGTCAAGCTCTCTACTGAACTATCCAAAAAAGATACGGGTAAGACATTTTATATTTTGGATGAACCCACAACAGGCCTTCATTTTCAGGACATCAACCTGTTGTTGAATGTGTTGAATAAACTGGTCAACCGGGGCAACACTGTTTTGGTGATTGAACACAACCTTGATGTGATCAAAGTGGCAGATCATATCATTGACCTTGGACCCGAAGGCGGGGATGGTGGCGGTACCATTTTATACGAAGGTGATCCTGTTGGATTACTCAAAATCAAGGGTAGTCATACGGCGAAGTTTTTGAAAATTGAATTGGATGCCTGATCAATAGCAAATGGCATGAGCGCTCCTGTGTCATGCCTTGCATTGTCAATGAAAAGAAACTGGATCCTCTCACATTTTCACTGGGTACAGTATCCAACCTGTCTAACTAAAACCGTATGATAGGACATTTAACATCGCTGCCTCTTCCGTAATCCCCATACTGCTCGTTTCTGCCAAGCCTGATGCTGATTTTCACGGAAGATGCATAGTATGCATCATTGTTTGTGGGAGTTCCTCTTTTTGCTCCGATGCCGAAACCGGGCCTGTAGTTTCCGCCATTGGCAAATGCAGATTTATTGGCCATCTGAACTGCCTGTTTGGCCTTCTCTGTTCCATCTCCAAAGTAGGCGTAAAAATCTTCATTGCTGATATAGTTGGTACTTACATCATCGATGTAATCAGTGAATGTTTTCCTGTTGATGATCTCTAAAGAGAGGGCTATGTTTTGGCTAACAAAATATTTAACACCAATACCATAGGGTACATTTACTTGCGTAAGGCTGTATTCCTTTTTATCAGGGAAGGCTGGCATTCCCTGACCCTCTGTTCTCAAGGGTTTCAGGTCTACCCAGATTTTACTTCCATCAGCAGCTTCATATTGTCCTTTGGGATTGAAATGGAATACGCCAATTCCCAACAAAGCATAGGGCCTGATCCGGTGAAGTACATCCGCAGGATCGTATTCAAACAATGCTGTAGGGTAAAGTTCAGCGGCAATGAATCCTTCTTGTATATCAGACCTGAAATGCTGGTTTCTTGCTTTTCTGGCTTCCTCCATTCCACCTTTGCCTCTGATCAGGCTGTCTGCCCCTTGCACTTTGCCCATGTTAACGGAAAGCCTGAAGTTGATGAAATCAGCAGGGCGGTAGCCAAGATAGAATCCTGTCATGAATTTGGTTAGGGAAACCATGTTGTCTTTGAGAAAGGTTTCGCCTTTACCACTGTTGCCACCAAGATCTCCAAGAAAATTGGAGGGGCCATAAGTGAAGCCGTATTCGAACCTGGATTCTTGAGCCTTTGTGCTGCCTGTGTCGATAACGACAATAAAGGCAATAAGAAATAATGTCCTACACAGGCTGTGCAGAATAGCTTTCATGGGTACGGATTTTAGGATTAGGTTCTTTGGGACATTATTGAAACGGAAGCTTTATAGAAATATTATGTTAAAGCTTCTTTATCAAAAAAAATGAGGCAATTGTAGGGGATTGAATACGTATTTCTACGGCTTTCTCGTCATTTTGATGTGTAGTATGTCGTCTTCCAGATAGGTTTCGCTGCATTGCACAAAACCAAGATTTTCGTAAAAACGTTTAAGATATAGTTGTGCCCCAATTTTGATGGGTAAAGTTCCATACAAACGAATGGTTTCTTGGATGGCATTTTCCATCAGCGCTATTCCCGCACCTTTTCCACGATACCGCGGAGATCCTACCACCCTTCCAATGGATGGCTCCTCATAAGCCAGACCAGGAGGAATAATCCTGCAATATGCAACCAGCTCATCATCCAGTCGGCCCTGCAAATGGCGTGATCCCTGGTCTTTATCATCCATGTCCAGGAAAATGCATTGTTGTTCAACAATAAACACCTCGCTTCTCAGCTTTAGAATATCATAAAGTTCTGCAGGGGTTAATTCCGGAAATGATTTGATGGTCCATTGAATTGCTGACATCTTTTCAACTGTTAGAAAGTAAAATTATATCAAATCTTTACAAGAAGTGTTTCCTCAGATAGTTTTCCACTCCATTTGAAAAGAATTAATTTTGTAAGACCAAATACATTATTACTACAAGGTCTACCATATTACAAAATCCCATCGAATACCTCAAGGGTGTAGGTCCATTGAGGGCCGAAATGCTCAAAAAGGAATTGCAGATTTTTACGTTTGAAGACCTGCTGAGCCATTTTCCATACAAGCACCTGGACAAGACCAATCTACAGCCCATAGGACAAATCAGCCCTTCAATGGAATATATTCAAGTCAGGGGATTTATTGTTTCCATGGAAATTATTGGGGAGAGAAGAGCGAGGCGATTGGTAGCACAATTTCGTGACAGAACGGGGATACTTGAATTGACCTGGTTCCAGGGAATCAATTGGGTACAAAAAACACTTGCAGTTGGCGGAGAGTATCTTGCATTTGGCAAGCTGGGCTTTTTTTTGGGGAAGCCTCAAATGACGCATCCCGAACTCGAATCTGTCAAGGATGCCAACGCTTCAGCCAAGCCGTCAATGGAGCCGGTCTATCCGGTAACAGAAAAGCTCAAGGCAAGAGGACTGAATGGAAGGGCCATTGGAAAACTGACTGAACAGCTGTTTTTATTACTGGACGAAAAACAAATTCCAGAAGTCTTGCCAAGATTTTTTCTCGAAAAGGAAAATCTCATTTCACGCTGGCAGGCTTTCAAGCAAATACATTTTCCTTCTTCTGCAGAT
>CANHSD010000162.1 GCA_947463105.1 Chitinophagaceae bacterium | reverse complement strand
TCATCCCCCTCGTCCAGACAGGCCATCATGGCAAAAACAATCGCCTCGCTTCCTCCGGTAGTGATGATGATTTCACCGGCATCCAGTTGGATACCCACTTTTTTGTAATAGCTGACCAGTTTTTTTCGGTAGGATTCATTGCCTGCGCTATGGCTGTAGGCCAATACCCTGATATCTGCATGCCTTACTGCATCCAACACTGAGGGTGGGGTTTCAATATCTGGCTGACCAATATTGAGGTGATGGACTTTTATTCCTCTTTTTTTTGCCTCTTCTGCAAATGGTACAAGTTTCCTGATTGGTGAGGCAGGCATCTGGTCCCCTCTGGTGGATGGTTTTAACATGCTGTAAATTTAGGTAAATTGGTTTCAAAGAGAACAATACGTAAATTCGATTTACGTTATACGTATACCATGTTTAAACAGTTTACACTATTGATGTTCCTACTTGCCCTATCATTCCCGTTGATGATGTATGCACAAAACATCGATGCTGGCAAAAAAAAGGACAGAATTGCTGTAAAGGAAACCTCGTATGATTTTGGGAAAATCATGCAGGGGAAGCCTGTGTTTCATGATTTTCATGTCATCAACCTCGATATTGTACCACTGGTGATAGACAACGTACAGGCATCTTGTGGATGTACTACTCCTGAATGGAGCAGGGAACCCATTGCTCCCGGCGGAACATCCATCATCAAAGTGGGTTATAATTCGGCAGCGCCTGGCTATTTTGAAAAGACCATCACCCTGATGTATGCTGAAGGTATGACGTCTGTGATAAGCATCAAGGGAACTGTCTGGAAGACCCCTGAACAGCCCGCCCCTTTTAACAAAAGCATTGCGTTTCTCAAAACTGCGAAGTTTTAGGAACCGAAAAAAAGCATTAATTTTGTATGACAAAATAAATCAAGAAACAATGAAAAAAATAATGATTACGCTCATGGTCTTGGCCACAGGCTTTTTTGCAGTTGCGCAAAATAGTGTCAAGAAAGCGGAAGACATGGTTAAATTCAAAGAGATCCGCCACAATTTTGGCAAGATCAAGCAAGGTGTTCCAGTTACACATGATTTTGAGTTCAGCAATATTGCCAGTGCTCCGATCATCATTGAAACAGCTTCTGCTTCATGTGGATGTACCACCCCAACCTGGCCTCAACAACCTGTAATGGCTGCAAAGGCAGACAAAATCAAGGCTGGTTTTAACGCTGCCGCTCCTGGACCTTTTGAAAAAACAGTTTTTGTAAAGATCAAAGGTGTAGACGCTCCATTTGAACTTAAAATTGCTGGTGAGGTAGTTCCTGCAGCAGACTTTGACAAAGGGGTAAAGAAATAAATATTTTTTTGCAATTTTTAGGGCGGCAGGTCAACAACCTGCCGCTTTTTTATTGCCCTATTCAGCAGGTTTTGCCCAGATATTTGTGGTTTGTCCCCATGTGCCTGGCTTTGATTTTTTATTAACAAAATTGGTTAGTTTTGTCGCATGCAAGACGCAGCAATTACTGAACAGCAGCTGGCTGATGAACTCTCCTTTGAGGCGTTCAGACAGACTGTTATTAGTGATTATACCATTGCATTCCAAAGCCGACAAGCCAGCCTACTTGGCAGAAAAGAAGTCCTCACCGGGAAGGCCAAGTTTGGGATTTTTGGGGATGGAAAAGAAGTGCCACAGGTGGCCATGGCAAAGTTTTTCAAGCCCGGTGATTTTTATGCCGGATATTACAGAGACCAGACCTTTGCATTGGCAACAGGGGCCGCTACATTGGGTCAGTTTTTTTCTCAGCTGTATGCAGACCCTAACCCCGAGCATGATCCTCATAGTGCGGGCCGACAAATGAATTGTCATTTCTGTACGCCTTTCGTCGATGAGCATGACAATTTCATCAATTTTACAAAGACCAAGAACCTTTCCTCTGGCCTGGCACCCACTGCCGGTCATTTACCTAGAGCACTTGGCTTGGCGTATGCCTCAAAAATATACCGACACACTCCTGTCTTAGAGAACATGACAAGCTTTTCTAACCATGGAAACGAAGTCTGTTTCTGTACGATAGGCGATGCTTCCACCAGCGAAGGACATTTCTGGGAAACCATGAATGCCGCTGCAGTATCTCAGGTCCCCTTGGCTGTTTTTGTTTGGGATGATGGGTATGGTATCTCCGTGCCGAAAGAATTTCAAACCGTCAAAGCCTCCATTTCAGACGCCCTCTCTGGGTTTGAAAAATCAAGGGGCACCAATGGGATGCTGATATACAAGGTAAAGGGTTGGGATTATGCCCAGCTCTGTGAGGTATTTGAAGAAGGCATCACAATAGCAAGAAATGAACATATTCCTGTTCTTTTTCATGTTGAAGAACTGACCCAGCCACAGGGACACTCAACCTCAGGAAGCCATGAAAGATACAAGTCGCCAGAGCGCTTACAATGGGAGCGTCAATGGGATTGTTTGGCACAAATGCGCACCTGGATCATTGAAAATGGCCTGGCCGCCACTGACGAAATTGAAGCATTGGAAGACAGTTCCAGGGCTTATGTGAATGAATGCCGCTTGACAAACTGGAAATTATATGATAGCCCGATACAGGAGCAGAAGCAGAAAACACTTTCGCTCATTGGAGAAGTAGTTGCCAGAATTGGCGCCGACCACTTGAATGCTATTTATCAGGAGCTTTCTGACAACAGCCTGCCTTTCAGGCGCGATATCATGGTGGCCCTCCAGCGAACCATCCTCCTTGCCGCAGACAAGGACCTGACGGCTCCAGTCCTGGCCTACTATCAACAGCTTCAAGAGGAAAACAAGCTTTTGTATAATTCAAAGTTATACGTAGACAATGCCCTAAAGCCATTGCCCTCCGAACTTCCCCTTCCATCATTTTCTGAGGATGCTGGCCTCCTCAATGGCTATGAAATATTGAACAGGTATTTCGATGAACTATTTGATGCCAATCCTACGGTGGTGGCCTTTGGCGAAGACCTGGGTAAGATAGGTGATGTAAACCAAGGCTTTGCCGGATTGCAACAGAAGTACGGATCAGAAAGAATATTCGATACAGGAATCAGAGAGCTCACGATTATCGGTCAGGGCGTAGGCATGTCCATGCGTGGCCTAAGGCCTATAGCCGAGATACAGTACCTCGATTATCTTTTGTATGGATTGCAGGTGATGAGTGACGACGCTGCCACCTTGCATTACCGGTCTGCAGGCAAACAGATTGCTCCGCTGATAGTCAGGAGCCGTGGCCATAGGCTGGAAGGGATTTGGCACAGTGGTTCACCCATGGGCCTCATGATCAATGCACTAAAAGGGTTCCATTTTTGTGTTCCCCGCAGCATGGTGCAGGCCGTAGGATTTTACAATACCTTGCTCGATGGAAAAACACCCGGGGTAGTGGTGGAATGCTTAAACGGATACCGTTTGAAGGAAAAACTGCCTTCAGATTTGCTGGCATACAAGCTCCCATTGGGCATGCCTGAAACTGTCCGCGAAGGGGACGCCATCACCATCGTAACGTATGGATCCACCCTCAGGATTGTACTTGAGGGGGCAGCAGTGCTGGCCATGACGGGTGTTGAAACTGAGGTTATTGATGTACAAACACTCATTCCATTTGATACCAATCATCATATTGTCAAGTCGCTGGAAAAGACCAACCGAATTTTGTTTGTAGATGAGGATGTCCCTGGGGGAGCTACCTCATTCATGTTCTCAGAAGTCATGGACAAGCAAGGGGGATATAGATGGCTGGACGCCTCACCCCGCATACTATGTTCTCAGCCTCACCGTCCTGGTTATGGAAGTGATGGAGATTATTTCTCCAAGCCCAATACCGAGGATGTTATTGCCATGGTCATGGAGATGATCGCCGAATAACAGGGGACTCAGCGAAACAGCATCAATCTTTTATCTGTTCTGATGATTACTTGAGGTTATGAAATACCTTTTGGGTATCCTCGTCCTGTTCAAGACGATCCACAAGCTTTAGTACTTCTTGTGCCTGCTCTTCATCCAATTCAACAACGGTATTGGGAATCCACTCTACCTCCGCACTGAGGGTGTTGAGGTTTTTTTCCTCAAGTGCTTTTTGCATGTTGCCAAAATCATTGAAGGCGCAACGGATTACAAATACGTCTTCTCCTGCATCATTGGTGCTTTCTCCCATTTCTTCAAGACCAAAATCAATCAATTCCAACTCCAAATCATCATGGCTAAGGCCTTCATTTTTCAATTTAAAAACCCCCATTTTCTTGAACTGGAAACTTACACTGCCGCTGGTGCCCATTGCACCATTTCCTTTGTTGAAATGGGATTTGATGTTGGCAACGGTCCTTACATGGTTGTCTGTTGCAGTTTCAACCAGAATAGCTACACCATGAGGTCCATATCCTTCGTAAAGGATCTCCTCAAAGTTTTCCATGTCTTTTCCTTGTGCCCTTTTGATGGCAGCCTCAACCCTGTCTTTGGGCATGTTGACGCTCTTTGCATTCTGAAAACAACGGCGCAGGAATGGGTTGGTATTGGGATCGGGTCCACCTGTTTTTACGGCAATGGCAATTTCTTTGCCTATCCTGGTGAATTGTTTGGCCATCCTGTCCCAGCGGGCAAACATCGTAGACTTCCTGACTTCAAATATCCTTCCCATGGTGTTGAATTGTTGCTTTGTTGAAACGGCTACAAATTTAAGGGTTCCCTGCGGGCTAAAAAAAATCCCGGTCCATTTGGAGCCGGGATTATGATAAATATTTCTGGAAATTAGTCTTTTAGCCTGCTGTGTTTTTTGCTGTAGACAAAGTATACGACCAACCCGAGGGCCATCCAGCCAAATGCAACCTTCAGTGTCTGGCCATCCAATCCAACAATCATTGCCAGGCAAATCAATGCTCCTAGCACACTGACAACAGGCGCGATAGGTGCTTTGAATGGGCGTTCAATGTTTGGGGCTTTAACCCTGAGGATCCAAACGCCAATGCTCACAAGAACAAAAGCAAACAATGTACCAAAGCTTGTCAGGTCACCGGCTACATGTCCTGGAACAAATGCGGCAAATGCACCAACAAATACAAAGAGGATCATATTGGATTTGTAAGGAGTCTTGAACTTCGGGTGCAGATCACCAAAAGCTTTTGGTATCAGCCCATCATTGCTCATGGTATAGAAGATGCGGCTTTGCCCCATCAACATCACAAGGATTACGGATGAGAAGCCGGCAAGAATCGCTACAGTAACCGCAGTGGCAAGCCAGCTGTATTCCTTCATGTAGGTGGCAATGGTATAGGCTACTGAAGCTTCGCGTCCTTTTTCAGGATCAACAAATTCCTTCCAGTTCGTAACCCCTGTCAAAACGTGGCCAAACAGAATATACAGGATCGTACAAACCACGAGAGATCCCAATATGCCAATTGGCATGTCGCGCTTTGGATTTTTGGCTTCCTGTGCAGCGGTGGAAACGGCATCAAACCCAATAAATGCAAAAAATACGATTCCTGCTCCACCAAGGATTCCTCCCCAGCCATGCTTGTTCCATGGGCTGTAGTCGGCAATGATTTTCCCTGCCTGATCCATGACTGGTGGCTCGTTGGCCGGAATCAGGTAGGGTACATAGTTGGCAGGATTGATGAATTTCCATCCAAGGGCGATAAAAACCAGTACAACCGCTACTTTTACGAAAACGATGATGGAGTTTACCATGGCAGATTCCTGTGTTCCTTTGATGAGCAAAAGGGTTAGCAAGAGAAGGATGATCAGGGCTGGTGCATTCATGAAGCCGGCGTGCAAGATACCAGAGGAGTCGGTATAGCTTTCAAAAGGAGAGTGGCACCATTCATAAGGAATGCTCCCTCCCAAGAGCTTATTGAGGTATTCGCTCCATGCAATGGAAACGGTAGCTGCACCCAGTGCATATTCCATGATGAGGGCCCATCCAATGATCCAGGCAACAAGCTCTCCCATGGTAACATAAGAGTAAGCATAGGCGCTGCCTGCAATCGGTATCATTGATGCAAATTCTGCATAGCAAAGACCAGCAAAAGCACAACCTACTGCTGCTACAATAAATGAAAGTGTAACGCCCGGGCCTGCTGCTTGTCCTGCTGCTGCTGCAGTCCTTACAAAAAGTCCTGCTCCGATGATGGCACCAATGCCCAACGCAACAAGGTTTCCTGCACCCAGGGTACGCTTGAGTCCCTTTTCCGAATCTTCGGCCTGGGCAAGCAACGCTTCAAGTGATTTTCTTCTGAATAAACTCATAGCAATTCTTTGGTTAAATGGTTCACTAAAGTTCTAAAATAG
>CANHSD010000161.1 GCA_947463105.1 Chitinophagaceae bacterium | reverse complement strand
TTGGACCAATCGCACAATGCATGAACATCAACCGTGGAGATAAATTCGATCACCTGGTGAGCATGAGCACCAATGATTTTTCATTGGGCAAAATGGCCGACGAAATGGCTGCCAAAGATGATTACTTCAAGGAATACACAGGCAAGACCTACAGGGGCAACATGAATACCACCATCATCAGGTCTGATCTTGGTAAAACACTGATGGTACAGCATGATGTTTCTTCACCACGTCCTTATTCAAGGATTCATTTGGTTAGCGGTACCAAAGGTGCAGCACAGAAATATCCTGGCCCTGAGCGCATAGCCCTTGGTCACTCCTGGTTAAAGGAAGAAGAGATGAAAGCCATGCAAGCAAAATATACTCCACCTATCGTCAAACACATTGGTGAGATTGCCAAGAATGTAGGCGGACATGGTGGAATGGATTTCATCATGGACTGGAGATTGATCGATTGCCTGCGCAATGGATTGCCATTGGATCAGGATGTATACGATGCTGCAGCTTGGAGTTCCGTATTCCCGCTCAGTGGTGCTTCTGTGGCCAAACGTTCCAAAACCATTGATGTACCCGATTTCACCCGCGGAGCATGGAAAAACAACAAGCCTCACGACATGACATTGAATGGCGGTGGAAACACCGGTGTCAGGCCCGTTGTAAAATAAACAGGCATCAAGTGGATTGATGATTGCATCATCCATTTGAAAAATACCGACAACATAAAAAAGGAGCCAGGCAAATGCCTGGCTCCTTTTTGTTTTATACAAGTTTTTTTACACCTTATTTGATAACCACGACAGGCAGTTCCTTCTCCCTGATCATTTTGTTGAAGGCTTTCAAACCACCATCCAGGATAGATTTTAGTTTTGTAAGCTCAACATCCACCTCAGCAGCCAGCACGGCAAAAACATCTTTTGCTTGTTTGCTGGGGGCCATGTTTCCGCTGCTGGCCATGTCATACACGCCGCCAAGCTTATCATCCAAACGGATGGGGAAGTTCAATACATCCTGTCCGCTTTTAGCCTTGGTCTGGTGTAGTTTTTCTTCAACCCCCGTCAAGGATTTTGAAAGGCTGTCTGCCAGTTTTTTCAGCTCCTTGGGGCAGGCATCCCCTTGTTTGCTGACAAAATCATTCATCTGGTTTCTTGCCTGACGAATATCCTTGATCCCTTTCATGGTTTCAGAGAACTTCTCTTTTACCTTGACCAGGAATTCATGCTGTGCCTCATAATCAGCCTGAGAGCAGTGGTAATTGGGATCAGCCAAGATGGAAAAAGGAACCTCAACAGAATCCTTGTCTACCCTTACTACTGCTGTATAATTACCTGGGATGGCTGTTGTGGCGCCTGGAACACCATTCCAAAGGATAAGGTCTTCGATGCGCTCTGCAGCGGGATATTGCATGTCCCAAACAAACTGGTTGCTTCCTTTGGAAAGCTTGACCGGATTGGACTTATCGCTGCCTTGATAACGGCTGATCAATTTCTTTTTTCCATCATAGATGGCCACAGATCCCGTACTTGAATCTGTTGTATTGCCTGCAAAGAAATTAATGACAGCACCTTTCAGCGGATTCATTGCAGCATTGGCGGGTGCACCTGCCGTCGCGCCCCATCTGCTGAAAACAGGCGGCATCCTTAATACAGGATTGACAGAAAAAACATGCAGTGGTTTGGATTTAATGGATAGATCCATCTGCTGCACCTGTGTCAAATCATCAATGATCCATAGCGCCCTACCCTGTGTAGCAACAATCAAATCGTTGTTCTTGATGGTCAGGTCTGTAATCGGAACAACAGGAAGGTTCAATTGGAATGACTGCCAACTGGCACCATCATCATGGCTGATGTACATACCGAATTCAGTGCCCGCATAGAGCAAGCCTGCACGTTTCTGATCGGCCCTTGCAACCCTGGTAAAATGCATGGGATCGATGCCCGCAGTGATCAATTTCCAAGTTTGACCATAGTCTTCCGTCTTGTAGATATAGGGGGTATAATCATCCAGTTTGTAGCGGGTACCAGTGATGTATGCAGCCCCTTTCTTGAAGGGATCGGTTTCAATGGCATTCCACATCATCCACTTTGGCGCATCTTTGGGAGTTACATTGCTCCAGTTTTTTCCACCGTCACGGCTGATGTTGACCAGGCCATCATCACTACCCGTCCAAAGCAAATCCTTTTCCAAACTGCTTTCCGTGGCCGCAAAAATGGTGCAATAATATTCAACAGAGGTATTGTCTTGGGTGATGGGGCCGCCGCTGGAGACTTGTTTGGCCTTGTCGTTGGTGGTAAGGTCTGGTGAAATCTGCGTCCAGCTGGCGCCCTCATTTTCAGTCATGAACAAAGCATTTCCCGCACAATACAAACGCTTGGGATTGTGTGGCGAAAAGAATATGGGGAAGTTCCATTGAAAGCGGAATTTCAAGACATCTGCGCCTGCTCCCATCGGATTATCAGGCCACACTGAAATGGCGCGGTTCTCTCCCGTCTTGTGGTCCAAGCGGGACAGATAACCACCATAGTTGCCACCATAAACGATATCGGGATTGGTAGGATCGGCCACAACATATCCACTTTCTGCGCCAGCTGTAACATCCCAGTCTTGCTCTGTGATATAAGATCCATAAGTGGCAGAACGGATGCGCAACGTTGAATTGTCTTGCTGCGCAGCCAGAATGCGGTAAGGAAATGAATTGTCTGTGCTCACCCTGTACAACTGGGAAGTGGGTTGGTTCATGTAAGAGCTCCAGTTGTTCCCTTCATCAAAGCTCACCTGCGCACCACCATCATCAGCAACAATCATGCGCTTTCCATCTTCGGGATCTATCCAAAGATCATGATGGTCTCCATGGGGAGTGCGTAGAGACTGAAAAGTCTTTCCACCATCCCGGCTTTTCATGAAATTTACATTGGGACAATAAACAAGGTTCTCGTTTTTGGGATCAACAAATACTTTTGAATAGTACCAGGCACGCTGGCGGATATTGTTGTCACTGCTCTGCAACGCCCATGACTGTCCGCCATCAGCACTCATGTACAAACCACCTTTTGCATTTTCAATGATGGCATAAATCTTTTCAGTATTGGATGGAGCAATGGCCACTCCTACAATGCCCCATGTTCCTTTTGGCAGGCCCTTTGCGGTCGTCATAGTTGTCCAGGTTTCACCACCATCTGTGCTTTTCCACAAACCGCTTCCCTCGCCACCACTCTCTAAACTATAGGGTGTGCGGATCAAGCGCCAGGTTCCGGCATACAAGACAGATGGATTTCCCGGCTCAACAACAAGATCACTGCATCCGGTTTGATCATTGACATACAATACTTTTTTCCAGGATTTCCCACCATCGGTGGTTTTAAAAACCCCCCTTTCTGCATTGGGTCCAAACAGATGCCCCATGACACCAGCCCAAACAGTATTGGGATCGGTAGGATGTATGATAATATTGGTGATATGCCGGCCATCCTTTAAACCAATATTTTTCCATGTTTTACCGGCATCTTCAGATTTCCACATACCTCCCAATCCTTCGGAAACATTGCCCCGCATGGTATTCTCTCCTTCTCCAACATACACGATGTTTTCGTTGGATGGAGCCACTTCGACAGCGCCAATGGAACTTCCGAAAAACTTATCTGAAACATTTTTCCAGTTGCTGCCACCATCGATGGACTTCCAAACACCACCCCCTGTTGCTCCAAAATAAAATGTATTCTTGCTCTTGTAACTTGCGCCGACCGCACCACTCCTGCCTCCGCGGAAAGGACCAAGCAAACGATAGTTGACATTTTTGATCAGTGAAGCATCATAAACAGCAGACTGAACAGGTTGCTTTGCGTCCGCCAACTTCTTTTTTTGTGCAGTGGCATTGAAGAAGGCAATGCATGCCATGGCAAGGAAAAGTATTCTTCTCATATTGTTATTATTTCTGGATTTCAAATTAATGAAAATTGTTGAGACGGGCCGGCCTTGTATAAGGCCAGACCAATGAAACAGCTGTTCTCAAACAATTCTTAAGCGTGCAGCCCTTATCTATTGCTCCTTCATGATGATTTTTGGAGCAGCGGCTTTGGGGATCACAAGAGCAGGACTAATATCTGGCATGGCAGACTTGATTTTATCGACACCAAACATATTGGTATCGATAAAGGTCCAGGATTTTCCATTGTCGTTGGAAATCGCAATTAAGCTTGATGACAATTCAGCGTCCCCAATAAAAGAAGTGAGTGTTGTAGTTTGGGAGATGACGGATTGCAAGGTTTTTTTGTAGGAAATAATCTCAGCCGGATTGCCATAAGTGATGCGACTGACTTTGCCACCAAACTGTTCAAAAACCTTCAATGCAGAATCTGAGATGATGCTTAACTTTTCCTTGCCCCCGGCCAGCTTGATCATCGATGGATGCATGTAAGAAAGAAACTGTTCACTGTTTTTTTTCACCAGGGCATTGCCCATGGCAATGGCAGCAGATTTGATGGCTGATGGGTTGGCTTGTGCGGAAACATCAAAAGGCAGTACACATACAAACTGCAATACAAGCAGGCTTGCAAAAAAAAAATTTACCATTATAGATCACGTTTTTTGAAAATATAAAAGGATAGCAACCAGACAAATGCTGTAAGAACAAGGGTATAGACAACATGGTCGTCAATGGACGCTATGGCCAATTTGTTGTCGGCCTCATTGAACTTTCCAATGAAAGGAGGCAATGGAATCAAGCGATCAGAAATTTCAAATGGCAAATAATGCCCATAATCAATCCCCCATTTTTTTGATTTCAATTTGAATATCCCGGAGAGAATATTTTCCAAAATGAA
The DNA here is from genome assembly GCA_947463105.1 of Chitinophagaceae bacterium. Taxonomy (GTDB): domain Bacteria; phylum Bacteroidota; class Bacteroidia; order Chitinophagales; family Chitinophagaceae; genus Pollutibacter. The sequence goes on along the minus strand of CANHSD010000161.1, from coordinate 1,476 downwards.
TGAATAAAAAATGAAAATGCCATAGGCGATAAAAGCCTTTCTGATCAAGAGCCCCAGCAGAAAAGCAATAGACAGTTGGCAAAAAACCTGCAAGGAAAACAAGCCAATATAATGGGCTTTTTCAAATATTTTTGCCCGATCAACATCAGGAGTGGCAATTGTTCCAATGATGGAGGCGACGGCCACGTAAAACAATGTCACAATCAAGGTAATCAGCACAACACTGATGAATTTCCCCCAAATGAAGGTGTTTTTTTTCCATCCATCTATGATGTTCTGTCGGTGTGTCTTGAACATGTATTCATTGGTGATCAACATGATCACCACAATCGCAGGAATGAAAGTGAAAAAAGAGCTGAGATAGGCAGTGGTATGAAATGATTGTGGAAAAGAAAATGGATTTCCCAACAACATTTTCACCAGCTGACCACTTTGTGTTTTTGCATCAATGCTGTCCATGAAGGCATAATAGGCAATGCCATTGATGCCGGGATAAGAGATGGCAGTGACAGCTAGCAAGAGCCAGAATGCCCTGTAGTTCTTGAGTTTGAGCCATTCTGTTTTGAGTATAATTGAAATCATGTTTTCGTTTTAGGATTGCCTGAATGAATGATGTTTTTTGAAATCGTCTTTGCAAAGAATGGCTACTCGCTGGTCAGTTCAAAAAACTTTTCCTCCAACCGTTTTTTCTTTGCCCATATTTGAGAAAGCACCAGACCTTGTTCAAAACAAAACTGGTTGACCTTTTCTGCAGATGATGCTCCTTTAGCAAAATAGCATTCCAACCCTTCGGCAGTTGCATTCATCCTCACCAAACCAGGATACCTGCCCATTTTTTCAGTCAACTGGAGCTGGTCAGCAGCAGTGAGCAGCAGACAATCTTCTGCAGAAAGTACTTCTTCCACAGCGCCGCAAGCAATCAACTTTCCACGCTTAAGGATGGCAACATGGTCACAAACCTTTTCCACCTCATCCAGCAGATGGCTTGCCATGATGACGGTATGGCCATTGGTAGCAAGTTCCTTAATCAGCCCCCTTATCTCGGCGATACCGACAGGATCCAGGCCATTGGTGGGTTCATCCAAAACAAGCACAGCAGGATCTCCCAGCAAGGCCGCCGCAATGGCCAGGCGCTGTTTCATGCCAAGGCTATAGGTACTGAAACGGCTGTTTTTCCTTTCATGAAGGTTTACTTTTTCAAGGACTGCATGAATATCACCTTCATTTCCCCTTCCTGAGATGGTCTGGGTAATGCGCAAATTTTGTACGGCCGTGAGGTAATGGTAAAGGTTCGGTGTCTCCAACAAGGATCCGATTTTTTTTCTGTGGAGGTAGGTGGGCGATTCGCCGAACCATTTGTAGCCACCGGAGTTTGCCTGCAAAACATCCAGGACGATACTGAGCAGTGTGGTCTTCCCACTGCCATTGGGGCCAAGCAATCCAAATACCGATCCTTTGGGTATACTAAATGAGACA
>CANHSD010000160.1 GCA_947463105.1 Chitinophagaceae bacterium | reverse complement strand
TGGTGCACTTTTGAAAGCAATGGCCGCATCCCTGTCACTCAAATCAAATGCATTGCCTGGAGCAGAATAATCCTTGAACCCGAGTGGCATGATTTTTTTGATGGTGGCAGAAAGCATATCAATTTCTGCAATGGCATTGTTTTCCTGCAACGTAACCCATGCAGTTTTGGAATCATTGGAAACGGTAATGTATTCTGGCTCGATGTCGTTGACAAAATTTCTGCCAGGACCAAACACCCTGAAACCACCAGCAGACAAGGCTGATAGTTGACTTACAAAGCCTGCAAAATCAAAGGTGGTAACGGTAAACTTGTTTTCAACATTGATGATAGAGATAGTGCCGGCTGGGTCGTTCGTGTATGCATCATTGGGCTCGCCCTCGTTCGCAGTGAGGATGAATTTTCCATCGGGGCTGAAAACCACATTGTCTGGAAGAGAGCCAACATTGACGGTTGCGATTTCCTTTAATGTGCTGGTATTGAAAACAATTACTTTTCCAGGAGCTTGCTTGTTGGTAGATTCAATCGCTGCAGCCAACATGCCGTTCTTCACATCTACACTGTTTACATATCCTCCATAAGGCAACATGCTGATCGATTTTACAACACTGATGCTGGAAGGATTGGCAATATCAATTACATCAATTTTGTTGGTCGTACCATTGTTTACCGCAAAAAGCCTGTTGGTGAGAGGATCAAAACTGGTGATCTCTGCAGCACCCAATCCACCCAGGTTGATAGAAGCGATTTCCTGGTATGAAGCCAGGTCTTCGTTCACTGTTTGCTCAAGGGGAAGTACAACAGTTTCCTTTTTGCAGGCAAAAAAGGCTGTTACAGAAAGTACAAGGAATATTTTTCTCATGTCGTTTGGTTTTTGCTAGCGCGAATGTCTTTATTCAATCTTGCCTAAAAGTATCTGCTGCGTTAAGCCTTTGTTATTCAAATATGTCCGTATTGTTAATTGGGCCGAGAACTGATTAGAAAGAAAATATTCCAGTTTTAGTCAAAAGATTTTTAAATTGTAAAGCCATTGACACCAAAGAATTTTGGTAACCCATAACATTCAACTGACAACCCCTTAACAATGTCCAACACATTTGACGCAATTGTAGTAGGCTCAGGCATCTCCGGAGGCTGGGCAGCAAAAGAACTGACTGAACGTGGCCTAAAGACCATCCTCATCGAAAGAGGGCGCAATGTGGAACATGTGAAGGATTATGTTGGAACCGAAAAAGACCCATGGGAATTGGAACACCGCGGAGGAAAAACCCAGGAAGACCGCACCAATTCACCCATCCAGAGCAAATGCTATGCCTACGATGAAGTGTCGAAGAAGTTTTTCGTAAACGATCTTGAAAATCCATATACCCAGGTGAAGCCTTTTGAGTGGATCCGTGGCAACCATGTAGGCGGAAGGTCTTTGATGTGGGGACGCCAATGCTACAGGCTGAGCGACCTCGACTTTGAAGCCAATGCCAAAGATGGCCACGGTGTGGATTGGCCCATCCGTTACAAGGACCTGGCTCCCTGGTACAGCTATGTTGAAAAGTTTGCCGGCATCAGCGGCTCCCGTGACGGTTTGTCTATGGTGCCAGATGGTGAATTCCTTCCCCCCATGGAGATGAACTGTATCGAAAGAATGGTGAAGGAAAACCTCAAAACCAAAATGGGAAGGCCAATGATCATTGGCCGTGCAGCCAACCATACTGCCAAGATTGGCACCCGCGGACCTTGTCAGTTCCGCAACAAATGCCAGCAGGGATGCCCATTCGGAGGTTATTTCAGCTCCAACTCCGCTACCCTTCCTGCAGCGGCAGCCACTGGCAACCTGACCATGCGCACCAATGCCATCACCATTGAAGTGATCTACGACAAGGAAACCAAGCGCGCCAAAGGCGTTGTGGTATTGGATACAGAAACAATGAAAACCGAAGAATACTTCGCCAAAATTGTCTTCCTCAACGCATCAACACTTGGCACCACCCATATCCTCCTGAATTCTGTATCTGATGCCTTCCCCAATGGGTTTGGCAACAGCAGTCAACAGGTTGGCCACAACCTGATGGACCACCATTATGGTGTGGGCGCTTCTGGAGATTTTGACGGATTCCAGGACCAGTACTTCTATGGCAAGAGGCCGAATGGCATCTATATTCCCCGATTCCGTAACCTTGATGGTGGCTCCTCTGCCGGATATGTGCGTGGATTTGGCTACCAGGGCGGCGGCTCAAGAGGGCGTGCCAGTTCCGGTGAAATCGGCATTGAACTCAAGGAAACCGTTACCGAACCGGGCAACTGGACCATGGGCATGGGCTCTTGGGGCGAACACCTTCCTTATTACGAGAACAAGGCAACACTCAACAAGGATAAAAAAGACAAATACGGACTGCCAACATTTGATATCGACTGTGAGTTCAAGGAAAACGAAATGAAAATGAGGGTAGACATGAAAAACAGCGCAGTAGAAATGCTGGAAGCCGCTGGTATCAAGAATGTCAAAGCATACGACAACATGCCTGCGCCAGGTTTCTGTATCCACGAAATGGGAACCGCACGCATGGGCAATGATCCAAAAACATCTGTCCTCAACAAGTGGAACCAGATGCATGACGTCCAGAACGTTTTCATCACAGACGGATCAGCAATGGCTTCCTCCGCCTGTCAGAACCCATCTGTTACTTATATGGCCCTCACTGCCCGGGCGGTTGACCATGCGGTGGGAGAGTTGAAGAAGGGGAATTTGTAGGACCGTTGAAGAGGTTGAAGTAGATTTAACCGCTAAATTTTCTTGATCCTGCTCAGCCACATGATCACGCCAGTAATCGGGAAGGTGGTGCCGAACAAACAGACCAGAAATCCCAAGATTTTGGATGGAAGTCCAAAGATGGAGCTGATGTGGATGGGCTTGAAGCTGGCCCGGATTTGTTGACCGATGGGCCTGTCTCCAAAAGCAACCGTCTTCAGGTAGGCTCCAGAATATTGATCATAGTAGTGGTTGTCTGTAGCCGTTTCATGGATAGCGGTTCTGCTCAGCACATTGACACCAAATACAGCACTGGAATCTTTTGGCAGGCTGATGTTGTAAAAAACAGCATTGGGAATCCTCGTGTATGCATCCGCAAGCACATCATCAATGCCTGCTTTTTCCAAGGAATCAACAATAGTTGATGTTGGTGGCTTGATGGGCTCCTTGGAAGAATTGGTGACCTTGTAAATGCCATCATTGAACCACTGAAAACTCCAAGCAAGTGCAGTAAAAGCAAAAATGAAGAGAAAGATTACCGTGTAGATTCCCAGTGCATGGTGAAAATCATAAGCCAACCTTTTCCAGTTGGCCTTCCACTTGATGGAACTCCGCTGTTTGAGCGTCGCCTTGGTCTTGGGCCACCAAAGGATCACACCGGTGATCATGATGAACAAAAACAAAAGCGTACTGGTTCCCATGATCAACTTACCAATGTCTGTTCCCAGTAATCTGCGGTGCATGTCTTCCACGGTGCTGAAAAAAGAATCAGCATAGCTGTACAATTCAACGATGCGTCCGGTATAAGGATCAGCAAAAGCAGTGATTCTTTTGGGATCGGGTTTGCCATCTTTTCCCGGTAGGGAAAGGGCTATTTCAAGGTTGCGGGCAGGATCGGAATGGATCTTGACGCCACTGACCTTGGCCTCGGGATATTCTTTTTTCAGGTTGGCCAGAACTGTTCCAACGGGCAATTGAATTTCCGCCTGCTGTTGTACAAAATACCTGTCATGGTAGATGGAATGCTGCAACTCCTCCTCAAAAACAAGGATAGACCCTGTGAAGCAGGCCATCATGATAAATATGCCAGAAGCCAGACTGAGGAAGAGGTGTACAGTGCGGAACAAGGTTTTCATGTGATGTTGTTTAAACCACCGTGAAGATAATCAATAGATTCCTGATGGCAAATGACGGGTCAATCCCTGATTGAACAAGGATAGCCAATGATGAACGATAGTATTGGAAATGTTATCTTAATGCAGAAACATCTACCCTGCTAGGGGTTTCTTTTCCGGAAACAATCCCCTTTGAACTCAGGGCAATGGCCCGGATGATGGCGGCCATGTTCTGCATGTCAAGGGTGCCAATCTCATCAGAAGCTTTGTGGTAGTTCGGCTCACTGTCCATCTTGGATGTGGAAATGGTATGTGCCGGAACACCAAGCCTGGCAAGGGTTGCATTGTCTGAGCGGTAGAACAATTGCTGGGTTGGATAGGGATCCGGATGGAAGGTAAAATCGGTTCCCTTTAGGTTGCTCTGCAAAATCTCTCCCATGTTTGTTTTCTCAAAACCGGTGATGTAGGCACTGTTCTTCCCCCACTTGCTCTCAGTTCCGATCATTTCAATGTTGAACATGGCCATCACCTGTGCAGGATCAAATTGCTTTGAAAAATAGGTTGCGCCGAATCCGCCAATTTCTTCAGCAGTGAAGGCAGCAAAAACAAGTGTTCGCTCGTTGTTGTTGAGTTTCTTGAAATACTTGGCCAGCATGATCATGGCCGTAGTGCCTGCTGCATCATCATTGGCACCATTGTAGATGGAATCATTGTTCTCCATTTTCTTGCTGTTGATGCCCAGGTGATCATAGTGACCAGAAAAAATCACGTACTCATTGGCCTTTGATTTTCCTGGAATGATGCCCACTACATTGGACAAAGGCATCTCTGTTAGCTCCTGGCTCAATTCAACACGAAAAGAGCTGGGCGCTTTGTCCACAAGCAGCATGATGACATTGGGCTGGCCAGAATACAATTGTGAACGCATCTGTGCATACCTTCCAAACATGTTGGCATGGGCAGTATCAACCAATACCACTGTGTTTTTCTTGGCCCCTAGTGCCTTTCTGGCCTCGGTCGGGAAATTCATTTTGGCAGTAATCGACACCAGCTCATACCCGGCATTGTTGTCTGCAACGAGCGATTTTGCAGGCGATACCACAATGGCTTTTTTTGCATCAAACTCCATGCCATTGACCAATATTTTTTGGGAAATGGTTTTGGTGCGGACCATTGAAAACGACTGCAGATAAGTATTTCCATTGTTCCATTTTTGAAGCCCGGTTTTTTCAAATTCGGAAGCAATGAAGTTTGCCGCCTTTTCAATACCAGGCGTAAACGTTCTTCTGCCTTGCATGTCATCCGCAGAAAGGATGCGCTCAATGCGCTCCGTTTCCTTTATGCTGATTACATTAAGCGCTTTTTGTGCGATGGTGACAGAGGAGAGAAGCAGAAGAACAAAAACGGAGGATATCTTTTTCATGATCTGTTTGTATTTCCGAAACAAGATAAAATAAAAAAGGCAGATGATCCGAGGGTATAGCAATATTAACTTTTTGAAAAAGTGAACTTATGTGTGTAATTTTTGTTCTCTCAAAAATAACACCTGACTTATGATTATTAAAAATGTATTGCTAGCCTCCCTTGGTTTGTCAACTTTTCTTCTGTCTTGCGAAAAAAAGGAAATTGTTCCAGCACCCCAAATAGTAAAGGAAATTACAGTCTCACTTGCAGCTGCAAATGAAAATCCACAACCTGCCGGGAGAACAGAATCTGGTACAGCTACGATCAAAGTATACGCTGATAATTCAATTACCGTCGATGCTACACTTGTAGGACTTTCTGCCACTGACAATCTCACCATGGCCCATTTCCATGTTGGTGATCCAGTTACCAATGGCCCAGTTGTTTTGGACCTGAAGCCTACTTTCACTGGCAGTACCGTAAAAGCCACCCTCTCTGCTGTACGCACTTCATTTATTGACAGCATTAAGGCTGGTTCTGCAGACATGTACCTTAATATACATTCTTCTCAGGTTGGATCTGGTTTAGTGAGGGCACAGTTGTTCAATCCAGTTACATTCGCAGCCAGTGTTGCTTTATCAGGTGCAAATGAAGTACCAGCAGTAACCACCACTGCAACAGGAGTTGCCCTTTTGAGGCTCACAGCAGACAACAAGCTCTACAGCAAAATAACTGTAACCAACCTGGAAGCCAATGATGCACTAACAATGGCCCATATCCACAATGGCGCAACTGGTGCTAACGGAGGTGTATTGATCGGACTTTGTAGTAGTGCGGCTGATTTTGGCGTCACCAAAATAAATTCACCTTCTGCTACTGTGATTAATACCATGAAAGCTGACCCGGTCTATGTTAATGTGCACTCTACAGTGAGAGCATCTGGAATCATAAGAGGTCAAATAAGATAGATATTTTTAGTTTTGTATACAAGGCCACTTGAGTTCAATACCCAAGTGGCAGTACTCAAGGCCATCAAAGCTGG
>CANHSD010000159.1 GCA_947463105.1 Chitinophagaceae bacterium | reverse complement strand
CGGCCCAAGAATTTCTTGTTGGTTTTAGCCAAAGCATTGTCTGGATCAATGTTCAGGAACCTGGCATAGTTGATGACTGAGAATAACAGGTCACCTATCTCATCTTCAATTTTCATTCTTTGCTTTTCACCAGCAACAGGCTGATCTGCTGCATCCAGTTGCAGTGCATCATATTGTTCAACCTCTACCCTCACCTCATCCATTTCCTCCTTCACTTTTTCCCAAACCTGCTCTTTGTTATCCCATTCAAAGCCCACCTGCTTTGCCTTTTCCTGGATCCTCATGGCCTGAACCATTGGAGGCAAAGACCTTGGAACTCCACTCATCACAGATGTTTTACCTTCCTTGAGTTTTAAATTCTCCCAATTCCTTTTCACTTCTTCCTCATCCTTCACCACTATATCTCCATAAATGTGGGGATGCCTAAAAACCAATTTATCACAAATCCCATTGATGACATCTTCAAAGCTGAACTGTTTTTGTTCAGCACCAATTTTCGTATAAAAAATAATGTGAAGGAGTATATCACCCAACTCTTCCTGAATGCCTTTCCAGTTTTCATCGGTGATCACATCTGCCAATTCATGACACTCTTCAATGGTCAGCTGTCTGAGGGTATGAATGGTTTGTTTTCGATCCCAGGGGCATTGCTCACGCAGCTCATCCATGATTTTCTCCAACCTTTCGATGGCATGATTACTCATTATTTCTGTATTTTTTTGACAGGTCAAGGAGCTCAATATTTTTAAAATCAATTTCCTGCCCTTCACTCTGTAAAGCGATGAATCCTTTTTTCAACAATTGTCCATCAATCTTGATGGCGGGATCATATCCATTGGCAACACCACCTCCGATCTGTGGTTTGGCATACTGTAAAACTGTATCACCATTGATAAGGTGTGTTACCAAAGAGTCTCCCAAGACAATCAACTCGGCATGCACCCACTGGTCTCCGTAATAGGTTTTGGAAGATGAGCTGATGCAATGCCGGGGATCTTTCTTGCCTTGAAAGATAATATCCGTACCTGGGGAACACATGTTTCCTGTTGGCCTTGAAACGCCGTCTTCCAATCCGCCCAATACCTGAAACTCAACTGAGATGGGCCAATCCTGTTCTTTGAGAATGGTTCTTGGATCCTGGGAGTGATACATCACACCAGAATTGATCTTGGTATAGGATGGGGCATCACTGCGCCAGATACCCGTAAACCGGTAATCAAACCTCAGCTTGAAGTAAGAAAAGGGTTTGTTGTAAAAAAGATGCCCATAGCGGTTGTTGAACTGTTCATATTGGTCGTAACGGACTTTGATCATACCCTCTTCAGCACGGAAAGTGTTTCCATAATTGTCACCCACCTCATGATGAAAAATCTTTACCGTCCAGTTGCTGATGTCCCTGCCGTTGAAAAGTTTGATCCAATTTTCTTTTGCCGGGAAACTGAAGGAAACAAAGAATAAACCAATAAGAAGGACTGCAATATTTTTTTTCATATACATCTATTGATGTCTTTACCAGAGATGGCTTTCACCATATGTAGCCATCAAATCTATTATTGAAGTTAAGCCATTCAGCCCTTGCGAAACCTTTTTTTGATCAGCTTTTCCAATTCCACGGCAAGAAAAAGAAAAACTGCACCGGCAATACACACCAGTAATTCCAGCAAGGTAAGTGGTGATGTTTTCAACAACTTGTTGGCAAATGGAAGGTAGACAACAAACAGTTGTAGCGCAAACGTGAAAAGTATGGCAAGAATAAGGGAAATATTGTTGAAGAATCCACGTTCAACAATAAAACTTTTATCCCTTTTAATGGCCAATACATGTGCCAGCTGTGAAAGGGAGAGTACTGTAAATACCATTGTTTGCCAATGTGTATTTACATTGGCCAAAGCCCATGCCTGCACACCGAGCGTAATGCCTGCCATGCAGAGGCCAACCCATGCAATATGAAAACCAATACCATCAGAAAATAGGCTCTCACTGGTTTTTCTGGGCGGACGATTCATGATATTGGGCTCAGATTTCTCATTGGCAAGGGTAAGTCCAGGAATACCATCAGTAACGAGGTTGATCCAAAGAATATGGATTGGCAACAACGGAATGGGAAGACCGAAAAAAGGGGCCAACAACAATGTCCATATTTCTGCACCATTGCAGGTCATGATATACTTTACAAATTTTCTAATGTTGTCATAAATCCTTCTACCCTCTTTTACACCTTTAACGATACTGGCAAAATTGTCATCCAATAAAATCATCTGTGCAACTTGCTTGCTTACATCCGTACCCGCAATCCCCATTGCAACACCAATATTTGCAGCTTTAAGCGAGGGTGCATCATTTACACCATCACCCGTCATGGCCACAAAATGCTCTTTTTTCTGAAGTGCATGCACAATTCTTAATTTCTGGTCAGGAGATACCCGCGCATAAACCCGAATCTTTTCAATTGCAGCACCAAAAACAGTATCATCCATTTCATTGAGCTCCTTCCCTGTGATCACCATTTCATGGGGCTGAAGCAAGCCTATGGCAGTTGCTATGGCAGCAGCAGTCTTGGGGTGATCGCCTGTAATCATTATCGTTTGTATGCCAGCTGTTTTGCATTCCTGTATTGCCTGCTTTACCTCTTCCCTGGGAGGATCTATCATGCCAATCATTCCGGCATAATGAAGTGAATTTTCTACATCAGAAAGAATGGGATTTCTCGGAATTGCATCAATGATTTTAAATCCGTAGACAATTACACGCATTCCCTCTCCAGAGAACCTATCTACCTGAGCATTGATGGAATTGATATTGTATTGGGGCAAAAATTGACGCAGCAAAGCCTCAGAGGCGCCCTTGGTGGTCACTAAAAACTGATGACCAAACTGGTGAATGGTTGTCATGCATTTACGATCCGAATCAAAAGGGAATTCGAAAATCCGTGGCAATTGTTCCCGCTGGGCAAACATATTTTCTTTACCAAAATGTACAATCAAATATTCAGCAATAGCAATTTCGGTGGGATCACCCGCCCATTGACCATTCGCATTTTCCTCAACATCATGGTTGAGGACCAAACAGAGAGAAAGCGTCGGAAAGGCTTTAATTGTTTGAATCATTTGCCCCTTGGTATCAATGGCTACTACCGACATCTTGTTCTGGGTAAGTGTTCCTGTTTTATCGGTGCATATATAAGTAACAGATCCAAGTGTTTCAACAGCATTCAGCTTGCGAATGAGCACATTTTTAGCTACCATTTTATTTGCTCCTCTTGCCAGTGCAATGGTAATGAGCGCCGGAAGTGCCTCCGGAATGGCAGCTACTGCCAAAGAGATGGCAGTCAACAACATTTGTATTGGGTTCTCTCCGCGAAAATATCCAATCACAAAAAGTAAAACACAAATAAAAAGAATGATATAAGATAGCTTTTTGCTAAAGTCAGCCATTCGCTTTTGCAAAGGAGTATTGCCCTCTTTGTGTTGCAACATGCCTGCGATTTGTCCAAGCTTGGTATGCATTCCTGTCTCCACGGCCACCCCTCGTCCTCGACCACCGGTAACCTGTGTTCCTTTAAAAGCCATGTTAGTCATGTCTCCCGTAGATAATTCTGCATCATGGAGTGTATGTGTTTTTTTAAGAACGGGAAGTGATTCTCCCGTCAACATCGCTTCATCGATAAACAAATGATTGGTTTCAAACAAGCGCATGTCAGCACCAACGATATTCCCAGCCTCAAGCAGCACAATGTCTCCGGGAACAATTTCTTCGGATGAAATAACAGTAACAAGATTCGCGCGAAGCACAGTCACTTGAAGTGTAGACATTTGTTTGAGGGCATCCATTGCCTTTTCGGCTTTATATTCTTGGATAAAACTGATGAGTGCATTGAAAACAACAATTACAAAAATGATGATGGCATCAGTGATATCTCCAGCGATGCCAGCAATGATTGCAGCTATGATAAGAACTACAATCATGAAGTCTTTAAACTTCATCAAGAATAGCATTACCGGGTTGCGCTTTCTTTTTTCAGTCAGTTTGTTTTTTCCGTATTCTTTTAGGTGTTGCTGTGCTTGACTTGTACTCAGGCCAGATTCATTCGAATTGGTATATCCGAATACTTGCAGAATATCAAGTGTATGCCAGAATCGATGGGTCATGTGAAGAATTGACAAACCAAGACTAGGTATCGATGGTTTTTTAGGAAGATAATTGAAGCATCAATTACAGCAGGAAATTGACATTAGCCAATGGAATGATTTCAAGCAGGAGAATGCACAGGATTGGATTGCCTTCGGCATTTTTACTGGATTACTTTCAGTGATCCAGGATGTCTTGCGGGGGGGCTACAAACGCCCTTCCCTCGCCTTCGGCATTTTTACTGGATTACTTTCAGTGATCCAGGATGTCTTGCGGGGGGGCTACAAACGCCCTTCCCTCGCCTTTGGCATTTTTACTGGATTACTTTCAGTGATCCAGGATGTCTTGCGGGGGGCTACAAACGCCCTTCCCTCGCCTTTGGCGAGGAGGGGCGTTTTGATTTGTTCGCTTATGAAAGTAAACGTTCAACGCTCACAAATCAAAACGCCCTTCCAACTTCGTTGGAAGGGCGTTTGTGCCCAAGACTGGATTCGAACCAGCACGCCGTTTCCAGCGCTACCACCTCAAGGTAGTGCGTCTACCAATTTCGCCACCTGGGCCCGAGGGATGACAAATTTATGTAAAAATCAAGACATGAAAAAATGGAGTGGCTATTTTTAGGTAGATAGGAACTAAATTTGTTGAATACATGCAACCAACTGATTCTCATCCTACACTTGCAGTTGTCATCCTGAACTGGAATGGCAAACATTATCTCGAACAATTCCTGCCCTTTGTTTTCGCATCCACCTACCCCAACATGGTTGTTTACCTGGCAGACAATGCTTCTACCGATGGGTCTGTTGATTGGGCATCAACACAATACCCTTCTGTAAAAATCATACGCAATCCTTCCAATGAAGGATTTGCAGGTGGATACAATATGGCGCTCAGACATGTGAAGGAAGAATTCATGGTACTCCTGAACTCTGATATTGAAGTCAGCCCGGGATGGATTGAGCCCATCATGGAGATGTTCATGGAAAATCCGGATGTTGTTGCCATCCAACCGAAAATATTGGACTACAAGAACAAGGAAAGTTTTGAATACGCAGGAGCTGCTGGAGGTTGGATAGACAGGTTCGGTTATCCATTTTCCAAAGGAAGAATATTTGATGTGCTGGAAAAAGACGAGCAGCAATACGACAAGCCTGCACCCATATTTTGGGCATCAGGAGCCTCAATGTTTATTCGTCATTCCGCTTTTGATGCAGTTGGCGGATTTGATGGTTACTTTTTTGCGCACCAGGAAGAGATTGACCTTTGCTGGAGATTACAATTGGCCGGTTACCGGATCTTGTCTTGCCCTGCATCCATTATCTACCATATTGGCGGAGGAACCCTTGCCAAGAACAATCCAAAAAAAATTTATCTCAACTTCAGAAACAACCTGATCATGCTATGGAAAAACCTTGAGGGAATGGATGCTCTCTTGACGGTCAGTTTTCGTTTCCTGCTGGATGCCATCAGCGCTTGGAAAAACCTGCTGTCAGGACAGACTTATTTTTTTACTGCTGTGATGAAAGCCCATTTTGGCTTTTTCAGCTGGTTCATTGCCGGTCAGAAAAAAAGTATTTTCCCAGTGAAAAGAAATGGTAAAATCGCTGGAAGATACATGGGCAGTGTGGTTTGGCAACATTTTATAAAAGGCAAAAACAGGTTTTCAGAAATTGTTGAAAACTGCAGTTGAAAAATAAACTTGATTCCTTATTTTTGCCGAGCAAAAGAAACATATGCAACAGAATACAACTGACATCGCTGAAAAGAAAGACTTTGGCAGAAACTGGGTGATCTCTTCCCGATTCCTGTTTCACGTCCAGCTCTTCGCCTTTATGGCTTTTGTACTGGGTGGATGCTATGGTTTGTACAGCATGCACTACAAGGGGAAACCCAAAGTGGAAGTTCCTGAAAGCACTCAGTACACGCCCAAATACAAATAAGAATTTTCTTTTTAAATTAAGATCTTATTCTTATTTTTGCACCCCTATGTTCTTACACACATTGCGGAAGTAGCTCAGCTGGTAGAGCACAACCTTGCCAAGGTTGGGGTCGCGGGTTCGAATCTCGTCTTCCGCTCACAAAAATTCCATCAATGATGGAATTTTTAGTTTAAGTTCGATTGTTCTTTCATGCATTACGCATGCCTCGGTGGTGGAATTGGTAGACACGCAGGACTTAAAATCCTGTTCGCCGAAAAAGCGAGTGCGGGTTCGATT
>CANHSD010000158.1 GCA_947463105.1 Chitinophagaceae bacterium | reverse complement strand
TTCAAGCAAATCAATCAGATCATTTGGGAATATTCATCAACCGAAAAAAATACTGCTGTCATTGCCACCGGCGATCTTGGCCACAAGGGTGATAACCTGCATTTCAATGCAGCAGGGCAAAGGGCTATGGGGCTCCGTTACGCAAAGGCCTATTGGTCGCTTATACATTGATGCTCAAAAGTTAATCTAACGCAGAAAACGTTTTCATCCTGAACAAGATGAAAAAGGCAGAAAGCAGGGTAAGGATTCCGATCAGCATAACCGAAGCGTTGACACCCAGGTGGTCGGCTGTGATCCCGGTAATGACAGCACCTATTGCGTATCCGCTGTCTCTCCAGAACCTGAAAATGCCCAGGCTTTTTCCTCTGTCCAGGGCATGTGTATTGTTGCTGATGGTGGCAAGAAAGGTTGGATAAACCATGGCTGTGCCAATGCCCAGTGCTGTGCTGATCATTACCATTTCAGCATAGCTGTTGGCAAGGGTCAAAACAAAGATTGCCAGGGCTTGGAGCAGCATCCCCCAAAATAAAAGTCCTTTTTTGGATACCATGTCTGCCAATTTTCCGGTGATGATTTGGCTGAGTCCCCAAACGGCAGGGTAAATGGAGGTGATGATGCCAACATCCACCAGCTCAAAATGTTTTTTTGCCAGGATGATGGGCAGCAAACCCCAGATCATTCCATCGTTGAGGTTGTTCACAAGGCCGGCCTGTGTAACGGCGCCCAGTTGCCTGTTTTTAAATGTTGTTTCAAGAAAAATATTTTTCAGTCTTGGCAATTGGTTCAGGCTGGTGGCTTCTGATGCAACAAATGCTCCTGTATCCTGTACAAAAAAAACACTGAGTGCAAGGCCGATGCAGGCGACCAAGATGCCAAGGTAAAACGGGTATGGGAAAATGCCATAATGATCAGCAATAAATGCTGTAAGAAAAGCCATCATGGCCACGGCAATATATCCTGCAAACTCATTCAGTCCCATAGCAAAGCCACGGTTTTTTTGTCCTACCAGGTCTATTTTCATGGCCACCGTACTCGACCAGGTAAAGCCCTGGTGTATGCCCAGCAAGACATTGGCAAATACAATCCATGACCAGCTGGGGGCATAGATGAAGATCACTGGAACCGGGAAGGCAATGATCCAGCCCCATACCAGTATTTTTTTTCTTGTGTATTGGGCAGCAAGAAATCCTGAAAAATAATTGGCAATGGCTTTGGAGATGCCAAAGATGACAATGAATGAAAGCAAGACAGCGGTTGAGGCGATATTGAATTTTGCTGCTGCAAACTCAGGCAGGATAGACCTTTCAATGCCGATCATGGCGCCAACAAAGGCGTTGACGATGATCAACAGTATAAACTGCCTCAAGTTTTGTTTCAAGCCCAGTTGAACAGGTTGATTGGATTTTTGGCGCATTGCTGTAAAGTAAATGCATCCCAACCGTTCTGAAAGTGACATGGGTCACGTTATGCTTGGCTTGCTGTCCACCACCCCGCCAAGCCAATTCACTTCGTTCATCGGTCTCTGCACCCCTCCAACCAGAGGCCTCTGGTTGGAGGGGAGTTTTTGGCAGCACAATACGGTTTAATTTATTTTTTTGTGTAGTTGCCTTGATTGAAAAAATCAAATACTGGTAGTGCTTCGTTTTTGTTCGCTGCGTCGAAGAACGTTGCATTGTCCCAGTGTGAGCCTTGCCCCCAGGGGGTTTTGGCTGAAGAGCTGATCCATGCAGGTTCCCAGTAAACAACGCCAGCGCCACCACCTTGGAAAATCAATTTGACCAAATCGATCATGTACTGTTTTTGTCCGGTTGGGCTGGCAGGATAGCCTGCAACCAATGCCTTGTCATCAAGAATATTGTTGGCGGGGTCTGCATTGGCGAGGGTATGCGGGTAGGCTGTTTCAACAACCATCAGCTGTTTTTTGTGTGTTGTCACCAGGTTGTTGATGAAGTAAGGAAGGTCTTTGGTTTTGACGGTAGACCAAAGTGGATAGTAGGAAATGCCAATCCAGTCATAAGGCTCAATGCCATTGGCACTGGCGTCTGCAAACCATTTGATGGCATTTTCAGGCTGTGCAATGTGCAGCATCACTTCAATCTTTTTACTGCTTTTGCTGCTTGCTTCGCGCACAGCTGCAATGCCTTTGTTCAGCAGGAATACATTTCTTTTCCAGTCGATGATAGGTTTAGCTTTGCCTTCGGGTTGCAGGATTTCACTGTTGATTTCATTGCCAACCTGTACCATTTCCGGCAGCAGCCCTTCTTTGTTCAAGGTCAAAAGGGTGTTTAACGTATAGCCATAGAGGCTGTCTCCAAGCACATTCAGGTCTGTGATCGTAGACCAGGCCTTGGGAATATTCTGCCTGCCCGGGTCTGCCCAGATGTCTGAATAATGAAAGTCAAGCAAGACCCTCATGTTGGCAGCCTTTGCCCTGCGGATGCTTTTTTTCACATCCTCTAAACCACTATACCTGTTGATGCTTGGGGTATGCCAAAGCCTTAATCGCACAAGGTTGCAGCCTTTTTCAGCAAACAATGCATATGGGTCTACGCTGCTGTTGTTGCGTTGGTATTTGGCACCGGCATCTTCTACTTCATTTACATAGGAAAGGTCTCCACCAAGAACAATGGCGTTTGTGGAATTGGGAAGCTGAGAATTGGTTTTCTTGCATCCGAACAGCATAAAAATAATGATCAAATAAGCGGGAAGCGGGTGTCGCATTATCTAAATTTGTATTTCATCAATCCGATGATTAAATCTACGCAGAAATCAACTGTCAATACCTAAAACATTGGCGTTTGTGTTCAACCCAAAACATGCACACACATCATAAATTGGATAATCCCGTCTGGGAAGCATTGACAACGGAAGACAAACGATTCAATATCGGAACGCCTACACCAGCATATCTTCCGGAAGATGTTTCACCCTTTGTTGGAATGGAACATTGGGACGAAAAGAACCTTGCTAGCATGGACAGCCTGTTGCCGGCGGGAAGGAGTTTCTCTGTTATGATTGCAGGGGAAGTAAGGATACCTCCAACCTTTGACATTCTATTCACAACTCCTTTGTACCAGATGATCTGTACAAGCCTGCAGCCGATTGCTCAGGCAGGCGCAAGCATACAGGATTTGGGTGAAGCGGATGTTCCAGCCATGTTGGCTTTGACAGCATTGACAAAACCTGGTCCATTTTTACAACGCACCATCGATTTCGGTAATTATGTTGGGATATTCAACAATGGAGCGCTGGTTGCCATGGCCGGGGAGCGTTTGCACCTCAGGGGATATACGGAGGTGAGTGCCGTTTGTACGCATCCCGATCACCTGGGCAAAGGATTTGCAGCACAGCTCATGACCTATGCCTGCGAACGCATCCTGAAGCAAGGCAATATTCCCTTTCTGCATGTGAAAACAGACAACCTCCGTGCCATCAGAAAATATGAGCAGCTTGGCTTTACTAAGCGGGCTGATTTCTATTTTGCTGTTGTAAAAAAAAGGGCCTGATCAGTTCAATACTTTTTGGATCATGATCGACAATTGTTCTGCCCAACGTTTATAGTCAATTCCCGACGGATGCAATCCATCCCCTGCAATCAGGTCGCGGTTTGTTCTTCCCTGTCTGGTAAAACCCGTGATGTCCAGGTAGGGGCATCCATAATTGGCAGTTACTGATTTGTTGATTTGGTTGAACCAATCAATTTCCATGCGCATCCTTGCTGTATCACTGTTGATGGCATAAGGGGTTACACTGTAGTCGGGGATTGACAATACAAAAACATTTTCCTTCTTTCCATTGGCCAGTGCAATGGCATTGCCCAGCAATCCTGCAAAACGTTGCCTGTAGCCAGTTGTATCTCTTTTCTGGTATTGATCATTGACGCCAATCAGTAAGGAAACAATGGTATGGTTTTCAGGATTTTTGTTTTTGATGGCATTTTGCAGGTCGGTGGTGGTCCATCCGGTTGTGGCAATATAGGTGGGACTGCTGATGCTGATGTTTTTTTGGGCGAGAAACTCAACCGTTTGGGCGGGATACCGCTCAGCCGCAGCCACACCCTGACCAATGGTATAGGAATCGCCCAGGGCCAGCCAGGTGATGGGCTGGGGAAAACCAGGAACAACAGGTGTTGGAGGGATCTCCTCCATGGTTCCCTTCTTTGTGCAGGCCAGTGCCTGTGCCATCACCAAGATCATCATCAACTTTTTCATCAATCTAATTACGCATAAATGAAGAGGATTGTTCAGTGCTGATGAACAGTTGGCGCTGCTCAACAGCCTGATTTAGATTATTTAGCCTAATTTTGCAGTATAATATACCACTATGGGCTTTCACATCAATCCTAAAATAGCTGCAAAAAGCAAAACGGCTACAGCCAAAAGCAATACGCAAGGCGGGTCCTCAAAGTTCATCGCCAAGCCAACCAGCACCAAATCTGCCGGTGCTACTAAAAAACCTGTCAAAACAGGTGGTTCAAGGGGAAGCTGATCAACAGCAACTGTCTTATCGGATTATTGACCGATCATTTTCATGCCCACTTCTCCCAGAAAAGTGAAAAGTGCGCAGCGGGCAACTACGCCTATGCAGCACCAGAAGACCAATTTGTTAAGCGGAACATTGAATCCTACACCAACGCCAATGCTGATGGGCCCTCCAACAGTCATGGTGCCAATAACGCCCAGTCCAATCAAGCCATATTTGTCCCAGATTTTGAGCACGAATTTGCTTTTGGGTTTTTCTTCTTTCTTTCCCTTGCGGTATTTGCTCACCATCCGCTGTATCATGCCCCCAAGGTAGGCAGCTGCAAATACGCCCAACAATCCCCCTGTAGTACTGGCGAGAAAAATGACAATGGGAGATAGTTTAAAGGCAAACCCTGCTGGTATGGCGGCATAAACCTCAAAAGTGGCGAGGCCTATGATGGTCAGTATTTTGAAAATCATCGTCGGGTTTTCTTGAACCGCGAAGCTAATCCGAAAAAAGCTACCACCAGGTTAAATAAGCGCCAAAAGAGATCAAGAAATTTATCGGTAAATTTACATTTCATACTAAATGGAATGAAGGAAAAGCTGAATGGGCTGAAAGAACGGTTGAAGGGCGACCTATTTCTTGATGAAACAATCCGTATGTTGTACGCTACGGATGCTTCTGCCTACCGGGAAATGCCGTTGGCGGTTGCGATTCCCCAATCGATTGATGATATCCAGCAGCTGATCGCTTTTGCCCAGAGTGAAAAAACTTCTTTGATTCCAAGGACTGCGGGTACTTCCCTTGCTGGCCAGGTGGTGGGTAACGGTATCATTGTAGATGTTTCAAAACATTTCAACCAAATCCTTGAACTGAACAAAGAAGAAGGTTGGGTTCGTGTGCAGCCCGGCGTGATCAGGGATGAATTGAATTTGTTTCTCAAGCCCTATGGATTGTTTTTTGGTCCGGAAACATCTACTGCCAACCGCGCCATGATTGGCGGGATGGTGGGCAACAACTCCTGTGGCTCCAACTCCGTGGTGTACCGCAGTACCAGAGAGCATTTGCTGGAAGTGAAGGTTTTTTTGAGCGATGGTACTGAGGCTGTATTTTCAACCCTTTCTACGGATGAATTTCATGAAAAATGTGAGCTCAATACCCTCGAGGGCAATATTTACAAATCGATACGATCAATCCTGGGCAATTACGATAACCAGGTAGAGATCAGAAAAGAATTTCCAAAGAAATCTGTTGAAAGAAGGAATACTGGCTATGCCATTGATTTGTTGGTAGAAACAGAACCTTTTACTGCCGGCGGCCCGGCATTCAATTTTTGTTCACTGATTGCGGGTTCTGAAGGAACACTGGCCTTCATTACAGAAATAAAACTCAATGTAGTGCCTGCGCCACCAAAAGAAACAGGCCTGCTCTGTGTGCATTTCAACTCCATTGACGAGTCTTTGCATGCCAACCTGATTGGCCTCAAATACAAGCCCAGTGCCAGTGAATTGATTGATCATTATATCCTGGAGTGTACCAAGGGAAACATCGAGCAAAGCAAAAACAGGTTTTTTGTGCAGGGAGATCCCGGTGCCATTCTTGTGATTGAATTTACCAGGGAAACAAGGGAAGAAATCCTCGTCATCACACAAGCAGTTGAAGCAGAGATGAGGGCTGCAGGGCTTGGCTATCATTTCCCTGTGCTCTTTGGGGCCGACACCAAAAAAATATGGACCCTCCGCAAGGCAGGATTGGGCTTGTTAAGCAATCTTCCTGGTGATGAAAAAGCTGTTCCAGTCATTGAAGATACTGCTGTTGATGTGGAAGACCTACCGGAGTATATCCGCGAGTTCAATGCAATCCTTGAAAAACACGGG
>CANHSD010000157.1 GCA_947463105.1 Chitinophagaceae bacterium | reverse complement strand
TAAAGCAAAAAAAAAGGGCCAGGATAGAAATCCAGCCCGTTTTAAATCCAATATCCTATGAAAAACCAAGGTAATAACGTGTAAATACGTAGTCATATTGCGTAGGGATGATAAAAAAATTAACTTATTTAAAACATTTGGCAAATGTCCAAATAAGTTGGCTGTCATCTAACCTTTGCAATGTTTTGTTGTTAATCAGTCAAACAGCCATTCCATGAGAAAAGTAGTCGTTGCAGTGACAGGAGCAAGTGGATCCATATATGCAGACCTGTTGATCAGGAAAATGAAATTGATGAAGGAACAGTGGATTGACCTATCCGTAATTTTAACAGATAATGCCAAAGATGTATGGTCAACTGAGCTCGAAAATGAGAATTTTGCAAACCTTGGTCTGCCTGTTTATGGCAAAAATGATTTCAATGCCCCCTTTGCCTCAGGGTCTGGACAGTATGATACCATGATCATTGTTCCCTGCTCGATGGGTACGTTGGGCAGGATTGCCAGTGGAATCTCCAATGACCTGATTACCAGGGCTGCAGATGTCATCCTGAAAGAACGCAGGAAACTCATTTGCGTTGCAAGGGAAACGCCCTACAACCTGATCCACATCAGAAACATGGAAGCCATTACACTGGCAGGGGGGATTGTTTGCCCAGCAACCCCTTCCTTCTACAGCAAACCCAATACGGTTGAAGCGGTTGCTATGACCGTGGTCGACAGGGTGCTAGACTTGGCAGGATTTGACATACAAACCTACAGGTGGGGAAATAAATGATTGTTATCGGAGGTCAATCACCTCAACACCAGGATATTTCTTCAGATTGAATGCAAAACTATCATCGGGTATCACTGCAGTGGTGGCCATGGAACTGATGGCATAAAGATACCTGTTCCCGTTCTTTTCAAATACCCTGGTTGACATGATCACCTTGCTGGTCTTGTCTACTTCAATGACTACCTTGAAAAATGGCTTTGTCTTATCAACAGGGGTCAATTCTACAACCTGGTAGGTCTTGCCCGCCCTTGTTACATCAGGGTTTAACATGAAAAGGAAATCCTTGTCATAAAAATTGGTGAACAATTTTTGTGGAGTGATGGAACCGCTGCTGTTATCGAGGGCAGAAACCTGAACCTCATTGGCTGCCATATCATAGGTCCAGATGGTTGCCCCATCACAAAAAATTTCCTGCCCAGTAATGGAAACCCTGTATTTCACCCCCTTCATCATAACTGTACCGGCCTTGGTACCTTGTACTTTACCTGCGGCATTTTCAATTTTCAATGCGAATGAAGCCTTTACACTTTTAAACGTCTTGAACTTGGCACTGACGGCATCAAGTACTTTCTTGGCTTCTGGATCACTTTTGCCCATTGCTTTAGGAGCCTGCGCAGCTGCTGCAAGACATGCAATCATCAGCGTGAATGCTATTGACAATATGCGTTTAAACATGATTGTTGTGATTTGGTTGAGGCTGGCAAATGGCCAAAGCCAATGCAAAGAAAAGACTATTCCATTGATTTTAAAAACTGTTCGAGTTCATACTCGGTTTTGAAAAGGACTTCCCGGACTTTGCTCCCTTTGCTGGGTCCTACTACACCGGCGGCCTCCAGCTGATCCATCAGCCGGCCTGCACGATTGTATCCAAGTTTTAACCTGCGCTGGATCAGAGAAGTAGAGCCCATTCCACTTTGCACAATCAGGGATGCTGCCTCGCTGAACAAGGGGTCGCGGCTGAGCAAATCAACCTCCCGGTCGTCCATGTCTTTTTCATCCACCACTTCAGGCAATTCAAAAGCAGAGGGATATCCCTGTTGTCCTCCTATAAAATCAGCTACCTTTTCCACCTCAGGTGTGTCAACAAATACACACTGAACCCTTGTCACTTCGCCTTGATAAGAAACCAGCATGTCTCCTCGTCCAATCAACTGCTCTGCGCCTCCAACATCCAAAATCGTTCTGCTGTCAATCTTGGAAGACACCTTAAAGGCAATCCTGGCAGGGAAATTGGCCTTTATTGTTCCAGTAATGATATTAACCGATGGACGTTGTGTTGCCACAATCAGGTGAATGCCGATAGCCCTTGCCAACTGGGCAAGTCGGGCAATGGGTGTTTCAATCTCTTTGCCGGCAGTCATGATCAGGTCTGCAAACTCATCAATAACCAAAACAATGAATGGAAGAAACTTATGTCCTTTTTCAGGATTGAGCTTTCTGGAAGCAAATTTCTCATTGTATTCCCGGATATTTCTGCAACCTGCCTCTTTCAACAAGTCATACCTTTCATCCATTTCAATGCAAAGTGCATTGAGGGTATTGACCACTTTTCTGGTATCGGTAATGATGGCATCATCCTCCCCAGGCAGCTTGGCCAGGAAATGTTTTTCAATTGTCCTGTAAATACTCAGCTCCACTTTTTTGGGATCAACCAGTACAAATTTCAGTTGTGATGGATGTTTTTTATACAATAGCGAAACAAGAATGGCATTCAATCCCACCGATTTACCTTGCCCTGTGGCACCTGCCATAAGCAAATGCGGCATTGTTGCAAGGTCAACAATGAAATTCTCGTTGTCAATTTTTTTACCCAAAGCAATGGGCAACGCATAGTCGTTTTTCTGGAACTTGTCGGAAGCCAGAAGTGACCTCATGCCTACAATGCTTTTCTTGACATTGGGAACTTCAATACCAATGGTTCCTTTACCCGGAATTGGGGCAATGATGCGGATGCCCAATGCCGAAAGGCTCAAAGCAATATCATCTTCCAGGTTCTTGATGCGGGAAATTCTTACCCCAGCCGCTGGAACAATTTCATACAAGGTTACTGTAGGCCCAACAGTTGCGAATATTTTTTGGATTTCAATGTCATAGTTCCGAAGGGTACTCATGATCTGGGTCTTGTTGGCCTCCAGTTCATGCTGGTCCATGACGATCTTTTCGCCAGTATGCTGGGCCAAAAGGTCCAACGAGGGGAACTTATACCCTTTAAGGTCTGCAATCGGGTCATAACGGGGCGATGCCAATACAGCAGCGGCATTGGGTGAAACTTGCTTTTCCACGAGAACAGGCTTGATCTCTAGTGGAGGATCTTCTTCCGTGCTTGCCTCCTCTTCGATTGCATCAGCTTCCCAAGGAAGATCTTCAGGTACTGCGATAACCGGTTTAATATCATCTGCGTGTTTTCCAACAAGTTCCAAAGGAGTTGCTTCAGTTGGGCGTTCTGTCAATGGCAAAAGTGCTTGTTGAGGCTTATGGATATTCCCCTCGGTCAAATCAAGCCTTGGCTGAATTATCTCAGGTTCAATGATCGGTGGGCTCATCAAACCATCGATTGACAAATCCTGCGTATCCTTATTTAATTTGGGAGAAAAAACCGGCCATTTGAAAATGGGATTGAACCGCCAAATGACGTATGAAAAAAGAGATAATGAAATCAAGGCAAATGTTCCGGCCCATCCGATTACGGCTTTAAGCCAGCCGGCAGCATACTTGCCCAATGCCCCACCCCAATTGAAGGCAGTTGTTGGGGTGAAAAATGCAGCGCTGACGCTGCCGATAATTAACCCAGTTACAAGGTACCGCAGGTTTCTGGCAACAGAAAACATGGGTTTATCAAACATCAGGTTTAATCCCAAAACGAAAAAGAGGGAGCAAAACAGATAGGATGCCAAGCCAAAGCCATACTCAAAAAATACAAAGGCTGTATAAGCGCCCAGGCTACCCAACTGATTGTTGATCTCCAGTTCATTGGGCATCAGGATTTTGGCCCCCATGTCCCTCACCTTGTCCTGGTCCTCCATCCATGTGAACAAATAAGAGGTAAATGCAACAAAAAGAAACAAACCAAAGAATATCAGGGCAAAGCCCAGGATTTTGTGGGTCCTCTCATCACGCACGAGAGATCGTATTTCAACTGTTTCCTCCTTCTCCTCTTTCAGGACCTCAGGATCTACAGTATTCTTGGGAGTTTTTAAGCGGTTACCCATTTGGCATTGTGCGGTTTGAAGTGAGATATTGCACTTATGACCTCAAAAATACATTATATTTTAGTCATCTGACTTGGGTGCCTTCTCATGGGCTTCCCTTGGTGGTATGGAAATGAACAACATCAGCCAACCCAGGATGAACATCAGCCCTCCAAAAGGCGTAATCAAATTGACAAGATAAAGTTTTTCAAATCCCAGATAAGTGAGCACAATCCTCAGATAGATAGAACCTGAAAAAATAACAATACCCATTACAAATAAATATCCAGACCAAACCATTGTTTTCTTTTTATAATGCCGGTACAAATTCCCTACAATAAAGAGTGCAATGGCATGGTTCATCATATACGTTGTGGCAGTCTGAAAACTGTCAAGCGACTGCTCCGTGAGATATCCTTTTAATAAATGGGCTCCAAAAGCCCCAAGCATGACTGAAAATATGGCAAGTAGTGCGGCAGTTCTAAAAAAGGTTCTTTGCATATTTGATGGTGTTTACAAATTCAGAGATCGTTAACGCTGGTTGGTTGATAACAGATTGGGCTTTTTCATAATATGGTTTTCGCTCCAGCAACTTTTGTTGGATAAAATCCCTCAAAGTTTCTTCTGAGAGACTGGCGACCAAAGGCCTTGTTTTTTTATCCTTGATCAATCGCTCCAAGATGATGTCTTCGGGCGGATTGATCCAAATGGTCAATCCATGCGCATTCATCCAATCCATGTTCTCATTGAAACAGGGCGTTCCTCCTCCACAAGAGATTACACCTAATATATCATTTTTATACCGCTTTTCCGTATTTGTGGTCAATAAATTTGCGTAAACCTGCTTTAGGGCTACAGATTCAAGGGTTCGAAATGCCGATTCACCCATTTTTTCAAAGATTTCGCTGATGGAAATGGCTTGCTCATCCTCAATGAATTGGTCAAGGTCAACAAAAGGAACATGAAGATACTCAGACAGACCTTTCGCGTAAAAAGACTTCCCAGAACCCATAAACCCTATCAAAAAAACAATCATCAGCACTTTAATTGATTGATTACAAATGTACAATATTGTATGTCTTACCCATTCTTGCATGGCTAAAACCAATTGCCTTCGTCTTGAAGTTAATATTGCAGGCTTGAAAACTATGATTAATTTCGCAGAAACCAGCAATCAGGCATGATTCAGATCGATACCAATATGGATCTTCAGGAGCAGTTTGAATTTTTCCTTCAGGAGGAAAATGCCATGCACATGCCCGAATTCTTGAATGAATTGAACATCAGCGATGTTGGTCAACTCATTGAAGACAACAAGGAACATGCCACCGAAATCATGGCTGAATTGTCCATTCACAGGGCGGCAAGCACTTTCAAGATCATTGAACTGGGTGTCCAAAAAGACATTATACAAGAGTTACCACCCCTGAAAACAGCTGCTTTACTCAATGAACTCCCTGCAGATGACCGTACATCATTCCTGGAGGAGTTATCCACCAATGCTGTAAGGGAACTGATCAAACTACTCAATCCTGAAGAAAGAAAAATCACCCTTTCCTTGCTGGGCTATCCGGAAGGAAGCGTTGGGCGTCTGATGACACCAGATTATATAGCGGTGCAGTCCGACTGGACCATCTCAGAGGTATTGGAATACATCAGGGAAGTGGGACAAGAGTCTGAAACCATTGATGTGATTTATGTAATCAACGACCAGGGCCAACTCCTGGATGACGTCAGGATTAAAGAATTTTTATTGTCTCCCCCAGAGAGACTGGTGAGCGAACTTACAGATGGCCGGTATATAGAACTCAATGTATATGACGATCAGGAAAAGGCCAACCAGGTCTTCAAGATGAACAACAGGGTGGCCCTGCCCGTTGTGGACAACAACAACATCCTACTGGGTATCGTGACCATCGATGACGTGCTCTGGGTTGCCAATGAGGAGTTCAGTGAAGACATGCAGAAAATGGGAGGTACCGAGGCACTTGAAGAGCCTTACCTTGAAATCTCAATATTTAAACTCTTCAAAAAAAGGGTAGGCTGGCTGATTGTCCTCTTTTTGGGTGAAATGCTTACCGCCACTGCAATGGCCAGCTATGAGCATGCGCTGGATCAGGCCCTGATTCTTTCGCTCTTCATCCCCCTGATCATTTCAAGTGGAGGAAATACCGGCTCTCAAGCATCCTCCCTGATCATACAGGCGCTTACCGTTGGTGAAGTTACCATGGAAGATTGGTGGAAGGTCATGCGCAGGGAAATTGTCTCTGGCATCATGCTGGGCACAGTTCTGGGTATTATCGGTTTTTCCAGGGTGATGGTATGGTCCCAAATATTCCCGGAAGTATATGGAGCCCATTATTTTCTGGTGGCCATGGTCGTT
>CANHSD010000156.1 GCA_947463105.1 Chitinophagaceae bacterium | reverse complement strand
TTTTGCCGTGTTATAGGCTTTTTCAATTTCGCTTTCTTGCCAAACAACCCTCATCCCCTTTCCACCACCACCGGCAGTAGCCTTCAGGATTACAGGATAGGTTATTTCCTTTGCAATCACCTTTGCTTCTTCTACACTTCCCAACAATCCCCCACTTCCGGGAACAACAGGTACACCTGCCTTGATCATGGTTTCTTTTGCAGTGATTTTGTCCCCCATTGACCTGATCTGGTCTGGCGTCGGTCCGATGAATTTGACACCATGCTCACCACAGATTTCAGCAAACTTTGCATTTTCAGCCAAAAAGCCGTACCCTGGATGCACAGCATCGGCATTGGTAATCTCCATGGCCGCCATGAGGTGTGGAATGTTCAGGTAGGAATCTGCGCTGGATGGCCTGCCGATGCATACGGCCTCATCAGCAAACTTAACATGAAGGCTATCCTTGTCTGCGGTAGAATATACAGCAACAGTCTTGATGCCCATTTCCCTACAGGTTCTTATCACACGAAGGGCTATTTCTCCCCTGTTTGCAATCAATATCTTATTGAAACTCTTTTTGGAATCTTTGGTCATGCCAACAATTTAAATGAATGAAATCAAGCTGATAAGCCTATGGACTATGAAGGCTCTACAAGAAACAGGGGTTGATCAAATTCAACTGGTGTTGAATCTTCAACCAAAATCTTTACGACTTTACCACTGATCTCACTTTCAATTTCATTGAAAAGCTTCATGGCTTCAATGATACAAACCACTTTACCAGCCCTGACCTCATCTCCCTCATCCACCAAATTGGGTTTATCAGGGGAAGGCCTGCGGTAAAACGTACCAATCATTGGGCTCTTGATGGTAATCAGGTTGCTTGCAGCTGGTGCAGGAGCTGCAGCAGAGGCTGCTGGTGCAGCTGCAACTTGGGCAGGGGCTGCAACAGCCAATGCCTGTACCTGTTGAACAGGTGCTGCAGTTACATACTTATCTTCCTTCTGCTTGATTGTAATTTTGATATCCTTTTCTTCAATGGTCAGTTCACTGATGTTGGACTTGTTAACCATCTTGACAAGATCCTGAATTTGTTTGAGGTCCATGTTGTTATTTTTTTTGGTTAATCCGGGGCGTAAAGGTGGGGTAAAATTGCTTTTCGACCAAATTAAATTTTGGCCTTTTTTCAATAAAAAACCCCGATTTAATTAAAAATCGGGGTAAAATATGGCCAAAAAGACCGAAAAATCGTAAAAACTAATCTTTCACTCTTTCGATATACTCACCAGTTTTGGTATTGATCCTGATCACATCTCCCTCATTCACAAAAAGGGGAACCATCACCGTAGCTCCTGTTGCAACAGTCGCTGGTTTCAGTGTCCTGGTGGCGGTATCTCCCCTGAGACCAGGTTCAGAATATGTTACCTTGGAAACAACCTTATCGGGCAGTTCAACGCTCATGGGCATGTCTGTTTCAGTATTGATCAGCACAGAAACTTCCTGGTCTTCGGTCAGGAACTGGGGAGCATCAACCAGGGCTTCTGGCACGGCAATCTGCTCAAATGTTTCATTGTCCATGAAACTGTAGCCGGTCTCATCTTTATAAAGATACTGGTAGCTCTTCCTTTCAACCCTTACCGGATAGATGGTGTCGCCACTGTTCCAGGTCTTCTCAATGGAGCGACTGTTGTCTACCCCCTTGAGCTTTGCCCAAACCTTGGCTGCCGCCCTTGCTGTTTTGTTTTCGCCGAACTCGATGATTGTATAAAGACTGCCGTCAAGCTTGACGATCATACCCCTTGAAATATCCGATGTATTTGCCATAACTATGTTTTGAGGAGGCAAAGGTAATCCAATTTGGCAAATAACATCATACCTTTGCGCCGCAAACAATCTCTTATCAACATAAAAAAAGCAAAATGAAAGTAACCGTAATTGGAGCAGGAGCTGTTGGCGCAACTTGTGCAGACAATATCGCACGCGCCGGAGTATGTACAGACCTTGTTTTGTTGGACATCAAAGAAGGTCTTGCAGAAGGAAAAGCCCAGGATATGCAGCAGACCGCAGCATTGTTGGGATTTGATACCATCATTACTGGATCAACCAATGACTACGCTAAGACTGCTAACAGTGACGTGGTGGTGATCACTTCTGGTATTCCCCGTAAACCAGGGATGACCAGGGAAGAACTGATTGGAACAAATGCCAGCATTGTAAAGACTGTATGTGAGAATGTTTTGAAATATTCACCCAATACCATCATCATCGTGATCAGCAATCCGATGGATACCATGACTTACCTGGCGTTGAAATCTACAGGTTTGCCAAAGCACAGGATCATTGGAATGGGTGGCACCTTGGACAGCAGCCGTTTTAAATACCAGCTTACCCAACACCTGGGATGCAGCGCCAGTGATTTGAATGCCATCGTTATTGGCGGACATGGCGATACAACCATGATTCCATTGATCAGCAAGGCTACCTGGAACAGCATTCCCGTTACACAGTTTTTGACTGCTGAACAGCAGGAGAAAATTGTTGCAGATACCATGGTGGGTGGCGCAACCTTGACCAAACTGATTGGCACTTCTGCCTGGTATGCACCCGGTGCAGCCGGAGCAGCACTCGTGTCCAGCATTCTAAGAGATGAGAAAAAACTCTTTACCTGCTGCGTTGCATTGGATGGTGAATATGGTCTGTCTGACATTTGCCTGGGTGTACCTGTTACCATTGGAAAGAATGGCTGGGAGAAAATCCTTCCTCTTGAATTGACCGCAGCCGAGCAGGAAGCCTTTGAAAAAAGTGCAGCTGCCGTGAGGTCGATGAATGAGGTGCTGGGTTAATGAGTTGAAGAGGTTGAAGTGGCCTTCGGCCTGTTGAAGGGGTTGAAGTGTTTAAGAAATAGGATGGGGTCAAGGATTACTTGACCCCATTTTTTTATGCTTTTATTCCTCTATAAAATCCAAATCCTTATGAAACGTTTCTTCAGTAAAAATAAGGGCCACCACTGAGATGGCCATCACAATTGCGCCTGTCACCATTGCACTTTGCAACATGGTCCATTGAAGATTGGCCTGAAAATAATCCTTGAATAAAAGGTTCATCAATGGCAATGCACCCCTGACTACATTCGGAATGGTTGTTGCTGCTGTTGCACGCAAATTGGTGCCAAAATGCTCTGCACCCATGGTTACAAAAATTGCCCAGAACCCTGTGGAGAAGCCGAGGTACAATGAAACAGCATACATGCTAAAGTCATTGTTATTGAGCGGACTGAAAAAATAAATAATGCCCAAAATGGTCATCGCATAAAAAATGTACAATGCTTTTTTTCTGCTTTTAAAATGTTGGCTCACCAATCCCACCACAATATCTCCCAAGGCAATGCCAATGTATCCGTACATGATACTGGCTCCTGAGTCAATGCTATTCTCACCATACAGATCTTTTGCAAAACGATTGCTGAGGTTCAGCATGATGCCTATCACAAACCAGGTTGGCAAGCCGATCAAAATGGCAAGGATATATTTTTTGAAACGGGAACGCTTATTGAAAAACATCAAGATGTTTCCCTTGGAAACATGCTTGCTCTCAATACTTTTAAAGATGGCGCTCTCTGAGACCTTGATCCGCAGCACCAGCAAAAAAATACCCAATACACCGCCGATCTTGTAACAGAGTCTCCAATCATCGGTGGTCTTGTAAATAAAATACGCAAACACGGCACCAAACAAACCGACACCCGCCACAAAAGATGTTACTACTCCCCTGTTCTTCTGTGGCATCAGTTCACTGACCAGGGTAATGCCGGCTCCCAGCTCACCAGCCAATCCAATGCCTGCAACAAACCGCAACCACGCATACTGGTCTACGGTCTGTACATAGCCCGTGGCAAAATTGGCAACAGAATAAAGCAGGATAGAGCCAAACAATACACTGAGCCTCCCCCGCTTGTCTCCCATCACACCCCACAGCACGCCGCCAATGAGCAAGCCCACCATCTGCCAGTTGATGATCTTCATGCTGGCCGTCATGATATCTGCATCACCAACGTTGATGCCAATTAAACTTGGTTCCCTGACAATGGTAAAAAGCAACAAGTCGTAAATGTCTACAAAGTATCCCAGTGCGGCAACAATGACTGCCAGGTTGAGAAATTGACTTCTTAAGGACTGATTGGACATAAGCAATGATTATTTGATATGAAGATGACTATTTCTTCTTTCCTCCTGCAACCAATTTAATAATGACTGGGGCGGTGGTAACAAGGATAATTCCAAGTACAATCAGCTCCAACCTTTCTTTCAGGTCAAAGCCAAACTGGCTCAGAAAGAACTTGTAGAGATAGTGCCCAGCAAACATCATGATGATTACCCATGCGATACAACCGATGATGTTGTAAAAAGTGAACTTGTGTTTTTCCATCCGAACAATGCCTGCGATGATGGGAGCAAAAGTTCTGATGATGGGAAGAAATCTTGCAAATACAATGGCGCCTCCACCATGCTTGTCATAGAAATCCTTGGCAGTGAGCAAATGTTTTTTCTTGAAAAAGAAGGTGTCTTCTTTTCTGAACAAATAAGGACCACTGGCAGCGCCAAACCAATAACCAACCATGTTTCCGAGGGTTCCTGAGAAAAAAACCAGCAAGCAAACCAGCAATAAGTTCAGGACATCATTGTTCAGGTCAAACAGCTCCCCTGCCAGCTCGTTGCTATAGATGCCTGCCACAAAAAGCAAGGAATCTCCAGGCAGGAAAAAACCTGCGAACAAGCCAGTCTCTGCAAAAACGATGAAAAGGAACAACCACAATCCACCGTGCTGAATATAAAATTCAGGATTCAAAAAGTCTTTCCATTGTATAGCCAACTCCAACATAGTAATGAATATTGTTTACATTGATTCTTCAGAAATAGCGGCAGGAGCCAATTCTCCTTCCCATTTGCTAACCGCAGTGGTTGCCAGTGCATTGCCCACCACATTCGTCATTGTCCTGAACATATCGCAAAAATGATCTATTGGAATGATCAACGCAATGCCTTCGGGAGGAATATTGAACATGGCGCATGTTGCCGTAACCACTACCAGTGAAGCTCTTGGCACGCCTGCAATTCCCTTGCTGGTCAGCATCAGCACAACCAACATCGTCAATTGCGTTCCCAGATCAAGATGAATGCCATATGCCTGTGCAATGGCAAGGCTGGCAAAGGTCATGTACATCATGCTGCCATCAAGATTAAAGCTATAGCCAAGAGGGAGGATAAAGGAAACAATTTTGTCTTTACAACCAAACTTCTCCAACTCCGTGGTGAGTTTGGGGAATACTGCTTCACTGCTGGTAGTGCTGAACGCAATCAACAGCGGCTGGGAGATGGTTCTGAGCAACTCCCAAAGACGCTTGCCCAACACCAAATACCCAACAGATAAAAGCAGCACCCACAGGCAGGCAATACCAATGATAAACGCCAATAAATACTGGCCGTAAAATGAAAACACTTCCAATCCTTTTGTGGCGATTACAGCAGCAATTGCGCCAAAAACACCAAGGGGTGCAAAGTTCATGACATAGCCCACCATCTTAAGAATGATGTGGGCCGCTGCATCCAGGGCCTTTACAATTACCTTCCCCTTTTCACCCAATGCCGTGGTACCTACACCAAAGAAAATACTGAACACCACCAACTGCAGGATTTCATTGGTGGCCATTGCTTCGAAAACACTTTTGGGGAATACATGCTCAATGAATTTCTGCACAGAAAACTCCTGTGTTTTGCCAATCAGGTCTTTTGCCCCTTCCAAATCCGCAGAGCCAAGGTTGATGGCAGCCCCAGGCTTGAAAAAGTTGACCAATACCATACCCAGCAAAAGACTTGCCAGTGAAGCTGATATGAACCAGAGCATTGCTTTTCCTCCTACCCTTCCCACGGAGCCAAGGTCTCCCAGTTTTGCAATACCCACCACAAGTGTTGTAAAAACAAGAGGGGCAATAACCATTTGTACCAGTCGCAAGAAAATGGTGGTAAGCAATTTGATGTTTGTCGAAAATGCCTTTATCGTTTCCGGACTGGATTGCTGGTGCACAAAGTATCCAACAGCAATTCCCAAAACCATGGCAACGAGAATATATAAGGTAAGTTTACCGGAAGAGCCCTTCATGATCGAAAAAATATTTACGTTAAGGTTCGTAAAATAAACGATTTGTATCGATTTCGGAATTTTATTTAATGAGTGAAATAAAATATTCATCTAACCGAATAATTGGCTATTTTAGAACTTTAGTGAACCATTTAACCAAAGAATTGCTATGAGTTTATTCAGAAGAAAATCACTTGAAGCGTTGCTTGCCCAGGCCGAAGATTCGGAAAAGGGACTCAAGCG
>CANHSD010000155.1 GCA_947463105.1 Chitinophagaceae bacterium | reverse complement strand
TTGCCTCTGTACAGGGAAACAATATTGACCTCAGGCCAGACAGCATGTTTACTGTTTTCAAAGATGTTGAATCCAATTCCTTGTTGTTTGAGTTCTCTGATTTGAACCAGCGAACGCATCTTTTTGCAGATACATTGTTTCCTATGGATTGGGAAACCAGTGAAGAACAAAGATCAATCGGGGGCATCCCTTGCCGTAAGGCAGTGACGCAGTTTAAGGGAAGGGGATACACGGCCTGGTATGCCCCCACGATCACCATTCCAGATGGGCCATGGAAACTGGGAGGCTTGCCTGGATTGATCCTGGAAGCCTATGACGATGAGGACAACTGGCACATGACCTTTGTTTCAAAGCAGGAAGTACGGGGGTTTGACCAGGATCATTTTCTGGCAGCCATGAAAAAAGGAACAGAAGGATTTCCTGCATTTGCCGCACAGGTAAAAAAAATATTCAGCAGGCTGGCAACATCCTTAGGTGCGCAATCGTCAGCGAACTGTGTGGATTGTCAAACCAAGTCTGTTCTGAAATTCCATTCCTGGGAAAAGATCGATTGAAATGAAGATCCGGCCATTGGTGGTGTTGGTATGTTTGCTGCAGGCTTCTTTTTTGTTTGCTTCGGCTCACCGGTTTGCCATTGATACCATTCTACCGGGAAGTAATGTAAGGGAGCTTCCTGGTATTGTCATCAGGCGCAACCAGCCCATGGCCAGGTCCAGTGGGGATACCTTGAAGTTTGATGCGACGAGGTATTTGAAACCCGAAGCATTCAGGCTGGAAGACCTGGTAAAAAATATACCCGGGTTTCGTGTGGATGACAATGGCCGGATCTATTTCAATGGAAAGGAAATCAACAGGATCATGATTGATGGCGATGATCTTGCAGGAGAACACTATAAACTCTTGTCCAGAAACCTGAAGGCCTTGATGGTCGACAGTCTTCAGGTTATCCAAGGCCATGAAAAAAACAGGCTGATGCAAACATTCAGTAAGCAGGATGCCGTAGCCATTAACCTCATCATCAAAAAATCATGGATAGGAAAGACCAGCGGCAACTTGATGATCTCAAAAGATATCGGCCAACGTGGCGAGGCAGATGCAGAATTGATCAGGCTCGCAAAAAAAGCAAAACAATTGTGCTTCATCAATACCAACAATACAGGCGCCAACGGCGTGACTGACAGAGGAAATGAAATGCAGGGAAACGAACGGGGTGTTTATCGGGTATGGCCTTTTGACCCATTACATGCAGGCACTGGTCCCAATCTCCCCCCAGCGTATGTCAACATCAACAATGACAAAAGCCTTGCTTTCATTTCCTCCTTGGTATTGTCTTCACATACCAAACTCAGTTTGACGGCCACTGCCATGCAAAATGAAAACAGGAGGTTGTTGTCTACTAGGTCTTCCTACAATCTACCGGGTACTGAAAAATTCAACCTCAGCACAAACACTAAACATGTAGGGCATGCAACTATCGGAGATTTGCGCATGCAGTTGGAAACAGACAAGGGAGACAACAGGCTATCCTCTTTTCAATTAACCGTGAACAATGGACAAACGCATTCAATACAACATACAGATCGTAGTGGAATTGTTGGCACGACCAGCGATGCCAATGATCGGCTGCATCAATTCAACTTGCTTGCTTTTCACCATGCTTCCTGGAAGCTTAGCCCACAAGCCCTGTTGCAGGTGGATACTCGGTTTACACTGGATCGAAACATCGACCGACTTCAGGCATCCTTTTCATCTGATAGCCTGATGCAGTTTTTCATTGATCAACTTTTTACTCATCATGGAAAATTGGCAGGTACTGATCTTTCCCTGATCAGGCAATGGAGTCAGCAAAATGCCCGGGTGGGTATTCGTGCCACTGTTGAGTCAATCACTTCAGCTGTCGGAAACCAAGCCATCTCGTTGCAGCTGGCAAAATATTATCCTTATCTGTCGATTGTCCATCGGCATTCAAAAAAAATCTCCACCACTTTCAATACAGCAGCAGGAACAGCAATGGTCAAAAGCAATACCGTCAACAGGAAAGCATTCATCTTTCACCTAGAAGAAAAATTGGTATGGCATAAAAAACCTACACAGCAATACTGGATGGGAATTGCCCTGGCCCAAAAGCCAGCATCCATCCGTTCATGGCATGCAGGCCCACTTTTTTTTGAAGGCACCATGAGAAATCGTATCTCCGACCCCGCCATTCCGTTATCGTTGGATCTGGAAATGGGCGTTACAAAAATGAATTTGTACCAGGGATTTGTGTTGTCTGTAAATGCCCGTGCGGGCATGTTGCGCAACGATTATGGCATCGCAACCACTGTTGGCAAGGTAGTTGATTCCCTCTCCTGGTTTGTCATGCCTTTGCAGCGCAACCTCATGCTCAATGCACGTGTTGAGCAGTTCATCCATTCCCTAAAGTTGAAGTATATCCTGGAGGCCAATGGGATGGTGAGCCATCGGCCGCAACAATTGAACGGGGTAATTTTCGGTTCCATGATGAACAGCCATGGTCTTGAACAGCGTATGGTCAGCAATTGGAAAAGTTGGTTCAATGGTGAACTGCATTATGGACTGCAGCAGAACAGCTTTGGTGCCTCGGGTCAGCAGCCCTCAACCATGAAGAGGATTGCCTATGGGATTTCCACAACCCTGCGGTTCAATGCCCATCTGTTTGCGCATGTTCAATACCGGGTTCAGCTTTTTGAAAGGGGTCAACGTTTTGATTTGTTGGACGGTAAGGTCAAGGCAGTGCTGAGCCCGCGATGGAGATGCTCCATTGCCCTGAACAACCTGATGAACCATCAATATATTGAACTGCTGAATGCCTCACCCTATGGCCATGATCGTTTCACCCAGCAACTCAATGGAAGGCAGGTGTTGTTCGGCCTCAATTGTGGATTTTGATCAGTTCACAGGAATGACCTGTTGTTCACTTTCGTTGCCGGTTCGGTCAACAGCGGTAACCATGATGTTTTTGAGGGTGGATGTTTTCCCTGTGATGTCTGCATTGAGCAGCCGAAGAGAAGCGTTCAGTTGCGCCTTGCCCAGAATGGAGTATTCCCATTTGTTGTCATACTGCGCATAGAGGATCCAGCTGGTGGCATCCTTGTCTTTTGAAGACCATTGGATGTTGAGTTTCTCCTTGCTTTTGCTGATGGCTACCTGAGGGGAAGCAGGAGCAATGGCGTCCAGCCATGGGCTTGCGGGAACCAGTGCAGGCATGCTATAAGGGCCGGTCTTCAATTCCTTGGTGAGGGTTGGGTTTTTGGTCAGGGATGAAACGCTCCAATGCACGGCACCCATGCTCTTGGGCAGCATGCTGCGGGTGAGGCTGATTTCATCCAGCACTTCCTTGTTGTTGGTAACACCGTTCTTGTTGGTGCCTATGCTGATGCCCGGCCAGAGGTGGCGTTGCAAGGTGTTTTCACTCTGCCACCAGCCCAACAAATCAGGAAATGCCTGACCTTGTTTGTTGATGGGCCAGTAGAGCTGTGGCGTGAAATAATCAATCCAGCCCTTGTTTAGCCAAAGTTTGGCATCTGCATAGAGCTTTTCATATTGGTCAAATCCGGTAACGGTAGAAGGGTAGCCAGGGCGCCAGATGCCAAAAGGACTCAGGCCAAACTTGACATGCTTTTTCTCTTGTTTGATCTCAGCATAAAGCCTTTCAATCAGTTTGTTGACCCCATCCCTTCTCCAATCTCCCCGGGAAAGTTTGCCACCGCTGTTGACATAGGTGTTCCAGCTTTTGTCATCTGGAAAGTCTTTGTCGCCATTGTAGGAAGGGTATGGATAGAAATAATCGTCAAAATGAATGCCGTCCACATCGTAGCGCTTCACAATGT
This sequence comes from Chitinophagaceae bacterium, assembly GCA_947463105.1. GTDB lineage: Bacteria > Bacteroidota > Bacteroidia > Chitinophagales > Chitinophagaceae > Pollutibacter. Next base: position 2,600 of record CANHSD010000155.1, on the reverse strand, counting down.
CCATCACCACCCTGGAAGTATGGTCCTGCGTGGCTTTCATGGCTGGATCCATCCACCAGTATCCTTCTTTCAGCAGGTAAACCCGCTCTGGGTTTGTCCGAACCACTGATCTGCTGCTTATCTCCTTGCCTGTGGTATGGTGTGCGCGATAAGGGTTCAGCCAGGCATGCAGTTCCATGCCCCGTTTGTGTGCCTCTTCAATCCAAAAACTGAGTGGATCGTAAAAAGGCAGGGGTGCCCTGTTTTGTTGCCCGGTGAGGAAATAAGACCAGGGCTCAATATCACTTTTGTAAAGGGCATCTGCCTGTGGCCGCACCTGAAAGATCACTGCATTGAATTTGTTTTCCTGAAGATAATTCAGGATGCTCAGGGCTTCTGCTTTTTGATCCTCCGTGGAGAGCCCAGGTTTGCTGGGCCAGTTGATGTTGGCCACTGTGGCAATCCATGCAGCCCTGAATTCGCGCAAGGGCGATACCACAGGTTTATAGGGTGTTTTTTGTGTGGAGGGATTTGTTTGCTTGGTGGTCGCCACATTGGGTTTTGGCTTGGCCAGTTCCTCGCTTGGAGCAGTCACCGTCGCCTTGGGTTTTGTTGAACTTGTCTGGGTAATCTCTTCAACAGTTGTTGTCCTGTAGGGGAAGAGTTTATCATTGATTTTGTTGAAGAAGGCGCAGCTGTTCAAGAGGAGGGAAGCAATCAGGAGGGTAAGGACAGACGAAACTTGACGCATGGAATTGGTTTTGATGCAAATTACGCCAGGTTTGGCAAAAAGCCCTTTTGTTGGTGATTGATTTAACAGATATGGTGGATTCATTTCATGCTTTCCGTATTTCAAAAAACACCACTTTGATAAACAAATTTTCACAAGTTTTAGCCCGATTTTAACATTTCGATGGTATTATTGATTAATATTAAATAAATTCATAAGGTCAAGTTTCACTCTTAAAATTACTGTATGAGAAAATCCAAAGTTCTTGTATTTAGCCTAATGGCATCAGCTGTTTTGCTATTTTCTATTTCCGCTTTAGCCCAGAAAAAAGTTGCTGGAGTTGTGCTCGATGCAACTTCAAGTACACCATTGAATGGGGCAACCATTTCTTTTAAAAATGGTAATGCAACAACCCTTACACGGGCTGATGGTAAGTTTGACATTACAGTACCCGCCGGGAAAGCGGTGCTGATGGTTTCTTTTGTTGGTTATCAATCACAGGAAATACCGGTTGGCGCCAATGAATCCAACATAAAGATCAGCCTGAGCCGAACTGGTGATATGGGTGAAGTGGTTGTGATTGGATATGGTACCAAGAAGAAAGTAGATTTGACTGGGGCCATTTCCACAGTAACTGCAAAAGATATCGAATCACGCCCTGTAGCCAATGCACAGCAGGCTTTACAGGGCTTGGTACCCAACCTCAACATCACGGTTTCAAACGCGGGTGGAGAGCCTGGGGGTGGAATGAACATGAGCATCCGCGGTTTGAGTTCCTTTTCTGGAAGTACTGCACCCTTTGTTTTGGTGGACAACATCCCCATGGATATCAACAGCATCAATCCGGCTGACATCGAAACCATAACGGTGTTGAAGGATGCAGCATCTTCTGCAATCTATGGAGCTCGCGCAGCTTACGGTGTCATTTTGATTACGACCAAATCTGGTAAAAGTGGTAAAGAAAAGATGAACGTTTCTTTGCAGACAAATGTGGCACTTTCAAGACCGGTTCAGTATCCAAGGTTGGTTGATCCCATGACTTTTGCTTTGGTGTCGAATGACGCTGCCAAAAACATCGGGAATGCACCATGGTATAATGCTGATGCTTTGGATCGGTTGGCGAAAAATATTGCCAAACCTGGCAGTGCCCCCGAAATGTTTGGAACTGCCGATGGACAGAATTGGAATATTGGCTCTATGGGACTGGGTGCCGCAGCTGTAACGGATTGGTATGATGTGCTTTTCAATGACTTTTCTTCAAGACAGAAATACAACCTCAGCGTTTCCGGGGCAAGCGAAAAAATCGATTATTATTTATCTGGTGGATGGTATAAAGAGGATGGATTGCTTCGCTACGGCAACGAAAGCTTCAACCGGTATAATTTTGATGGGAAGGTCAATGCTCAGGCGACCAAATGGGCAAAGGTGGGCGTTCTTTTCAAATACAATTCAGGCCTGCAGGAATTTCCATGGCAGCAGGATCTGGGAAGGGGTAGGATTTATGACATGATGTCTAAACTCAAACCTACCATGCCCGCAAAATATCCCGGAACAGATGTCTGGACATTGGAGAGCAGGATTCTGGAGTGGGGAGCACAGCGGGACAATACATTGAATACGCAGATGATCCTTGCGCCAAGAGTTACACTGGAGCCAATCAAGGGCTGGGTCACCAATGTGGAATTCAACTATACCAATAGCAACAACCGCAGGGAGTACATCTCCAAGCGATATCCTTGGGTGAGGCCTAACGGAGAATCGGTTATGAGTGCACAAGTGGGTACCTCATATCGTCCGAGGTTGAGTACAGACAATTATATGTCGCCCAACATCTATTCTACCTATGCAAAAAGCTTCGGTAAGCATAACCTTTCGGTCATGGTGGGCTATC
>CANHSD010000154.1 GCA_947463105.1 Chitinophagaceae bacterium | reverse complement strand
TTTTTGACCGTTTACAACAACAACTATCAAATTACAAAACAGGAAAATCAGTAAACATTTGGACAACGTAGGCACATTTCCCATCTCAGCGTTTTTACACTTTATCATGATAAAATTCTAAGTTAAGCGTCTTTGCAATATAAGTTGCATTGAATATAAAAAATTGTACCCAAATAAACAGATTGATGACTTTTACAGCGTATCGGTCAATTCGAATAACATGAGTCAAACAATTGGTTCAAATTGTTGTTTAAATTGAATGGGTAATACTTTTTTAAGGGCCAATTGGGAGAATCTGATTATGGCTAATTATGAAATGGAACCTACGGCTTTAGAACCATATTTACCCAAAGGTGTTGAGTTGGATTTTTATAACAATAAAACCTACGTTAGTCTGGTTGGATTTATGTTCAAAAAAACCAGGTTATTTGGCGTGCCAATCCCCTTTTTTGGATCTTTTGAGGAGATCAACCTGAGGTTTTATGTTAGAAAAATAGAAGAAGGAAAAATTAAAAAGGGAGTTGTATTTATCAATGAAACGGTCCCTTTCAAAATTGTTGCACTACTAGCCAATAAATTATACAAGGAACATTATATATCAATACCAACCAAAAACTCAATTGAAATTTCAGAACACAAGCATATAAAATATGAGTGGAAAGTAAATGATAAATGGAATTCAATAACAGCAAAATCAGATACAAATAAATATAAAATAGAGCAAGCTACAATAGAAGAATTTATCTTTGAACGTTACTTTGGTTTTACTAAAATATCAGATTCAAGCACACAAGAATACAAAATTCGTCACCCCAAGTGGATGACAAATAAAATGCTGAATACACATGTAGATTGCGATTTCAGGTCAATGTATGGAGATGTATTTTCTGGACTCAACAATCAAACACCAGATTCAATCATTCTTGCAGAGGGGTCTCAGGTGAGTGTGGACTGGAAACGAGAGCAATTTTAAAAAATGACTTCGATTGATTTAACGATTAAAGGAAAAAAATGGAATAAAGCAAATAAGAGCAAATCATCGTAAGCGCATTGCTCAAAAAATTAACCCAATGGTTATCGAGCCAGGCCAATCCCTTCATCAATTGACCATCGGGCTGAGCCCCGGAAACTTCAGTCCAATTATCCCCCTGCTTCCACATTGCCTGCCAGCGGCTCCCCATAAAACTATCTACCAGCATACCCATCATGCCAGTAGCAACCACCCACAACAATTCAATGTATGAAACGGGTAAAATAAAATACAAACAACCTGCCAAAACAAACAATGCAATAAAGCCAGCACTCGTTCCAGCAACAGAAATCCCTCCCGACATGCCCGGTTGCATCAAACGAAAATTGAGGATATTATATGTCTTACCACCAATCGCAGTGCCCACCTCACTGCTTATCGTATCGCAAATGCTTATTGCAAAAGAGGACCAAGCAAGCAGTTGCCAATGAAATTGATCGGTCAATCCGTACATCATATACAATACCACCCCAATCCAACCATTTGAAAATACTTGTTCTGCTGTTCTTTTTTCTGAAGAATGGTTTGCCCGAAACAACCTACCTGCAACAGATCCTAATACCAAAAGAAAAAGAGGTGCAGACAAGGCTTTCCATCCTCCACTCATCCACAACATGGCTGCTATCCATACTGACGCCCACCAACCTGTTTGATCCAACCAGTTTTTATGTATCACCCACCAGGCAAGAAAAATTAAAATAATTGCAGCAACCAGTAGCCAAATCCAAGAACCCAAATGAGGTGTACTGAGCACCAATTGAATCCAAGCTACCGTAAAAATGGGTAGAAAGAAATTATCACTCCCCCGCCATGAAAAAAGTTCTGTTAATGTTGGCAAGAATGAAAGTAAGATCCACCAGCCCAGGTGCAAATCAGGAAAGCGTATAGCCATGCAAATGAGTGCAGTAATAAAAAATGCTGAAGCCCCTTGGTATGATTTAGATTCTGATAAAAAATTGTATTTAGGAGACCCCCACTTTCTTCCGATCCATCCGGCACTTGCATCACTGACTGCCAATACCAAAGCTGCTGTTGCAACCCATGCTGAAGGTGCTCCAAGCATCAATAACGCTCCCAGTGAAATAGGAAACAAGGCAATCCCATAAGAAGATTCTTGCTGTAGCCCCCACTTGAATTGTAAAAGAACCACTATCAATATAATTCCTAAAGCAACCAGGATCAAACCAAGCGTAAAGGATTCAAACCCTTTGTCAATAATCCATGCTGTTGTACCTATCGCAATTACATGCAACAATTTTCTTCCTAAAAAATATGCTAGCCAATTTTTCCTAACAGCAAATTCAATAAGCAATGTAACAACCAAAATAGCTGCTCCAGCAAAAGAAAAAAGAACGTATGGCGACATGCAATAGAATTATCCGTAAATTAACCAAATGTTTCTGAAAGAGCTGGAAGATTATCCGTGGTTTCCCTCCTATTTGCGAAAAATGCAATTGGAATATGTGGGCTGGATCAGTGTTCAGTTAGAATTGTATCGTCCTATACTAAAGGAAATAATCAAATTCCCTTCAAATCAGTGGATTGACTTAGCCAGTGGAAGCGGCTGGCCTGCATTCTATCTCCAAAAAAACGCAACACATCAAATTCATTATACTTTAAGCGATTTATATCCTGATTCCGTTTCAAACGAAGTAAAAAAACAGGTGGAAGTCGAGCCTGCGTCATTGGACCTAAACAAGTTTCAACCTCTAAATGGAAAACAGTATAGCCTCTTCAATGCTTATCACCATTTCAGTTCAGCGCAACAAAAACAGCTGATCAAAAAAATGAAAGAAGCAAAAGCCAGTTGTATCATTGCTGAAGTATTAGAACCTTCCTTGCTTTCTTTTATACAGGTAACATTAGCCGCCTTTATCGTACAACCGCTTACTGCCTGGACAATCCGACCTTTCTCTTTCTTACGCATGATCACAACTTATCTTATACCCGTACAGCTTGTTACTGTTGCATGGGATGGATGGCTTTCGGTTATAAAAAGTAAAAATGTCAATCAGTACAAAGAATTGCTGCGTGAGTTTATCGATAATCAGTATTCAATTGAAGTTAGAAGAATACAAAAGTTACAAGGAAATCTTATTGTTATCATAGCACAACCCGTTTCATTATGACCTTACACACGCTTTGGAAATTTAGTCGACCGCATACCATCATTGGATCGACAGTTAGCATAGTAGTCTTGTTTTTATTGCAAGGAGGAAGTTTGTCAGATCATTACTTCATTTTACTCACTACCCTGGTTTCGGCATTGGGCTGCAATGTTTGTATCACCGGTTTAAACCAGGTGATAGATGTTGAACTGGATAAAATAAACAAGCCGGAGCTTCCAATAGCATCAGGAGAATTAACCATATCGACTGCCAAGAAAATTGTCATTATAGCAGGGATTATTGCGGTTGGTGCAGCAGCAGTATTGCACTGGGTATTGCTACTGTTGATTGTTGTGATCCTCTTACTAGGCATTGCATATTCTGTCCCACCAATTCAACTCAAACAACACCATCTGCCAGCTGCATTAGCCATTACGATTGTTCGTGGTGTATTGGTCAACATTGGAATGGCACTGCATTTTTCCGGCATGCTAGGAGTAAGCTTTACAATTAAACCTGTTATTTATCCTCTTACCATTTTCATTTCAGCATTTAGCCTGGCCATTGCCTGGTACAAGGACCTGCCAGACAGGGCTGGCGATGCCCATTTTGGATACAGAACATTCCCTTTGTTGTATTCGCCCAAAACTGCATTGTATTTAGGAGCAGGATTTGTGATGGCTGCTTATGGCTGGTGCATTTTTTGGAGCTATACAGCAGCAGAGCATTTGTTGATGTATAGCTTGATTGTACTGAGTGTTGCATTTTTAGTACACCTCCAGACAGTTCGTCTAAATGAACAAAAAAGTATTCGCAGGTTTTACCAATTATTCTGGGTGTTCTTCTTTGCAACTTACCTTAGTTTTCTCTGGGTGCTACTTTAGAAGTAAATCTTCTGGATGCTAGAATCAAAAAATAGTTATCAGGCAATCTATAAGTTTCCCCTTAATCCCTGTTCTCTTTCCAATGCTTCAAACAAGGCTTTGAAATTACCCGCACCAAAAGATTTTGCACCCCGGCGTTGGATGATTTCATAAAATAGTGTGGGACGGTCTTCCACTGGCTTGGTGAAGATTTGCAACAGATATCCTTCGTCATCTCGATCGACTAAAATGCCCAATGGACGAAGCTTTTCAATATCTTCTTCAATTGGACCAACACGTTTAGCCAAATCATCATAATAGGTGCCCGGCACCTGGAGAAACTCAACACCCCTTGAACGGAGTTTAATGACGGTATCCATGATATTGTCTGTGGCAATTGCAATATGCTGTACACCCGGCCCCCCATAGAAATCCAAGTATTCTTCTACCTGTGATTTTTTCTTGCCTTTAGCGGGTTCATTGATAGGGAACTTTACATAACCATTTCCGTTGCTCATCACCTTACTCATCAATGCAGAATACTCAGTAGATACCTGCTTGTCGTCGAAAGTCAATATGTTTTTAAACCCCATCACATCTTCATAAAACTTCACCCAAGGATTCATTTCATTCCAACCTACATTTCCTACACAATGATCAATATACTTTAGGCCTATCGGCGCTGGATTATATGCTGATGTCAATGCTCTAAATCCAGGTAAAAAAATTCCAGCATACTTCTTCCGTTCTACAAACAAATGAACTGTATCTCCATAGACATGAATTCCACTCATCACTACTGTTCCATGTTCATCACTCATCTCTTTTGGCTCCATATAAGCTTTTGCACCTCTGGAAGTTGTTTGATGAAAAGCATCACGCGCATCATTAACAGTGAGTGCAATGGTCTTCACACCATCTCCATGAAAAGTAGTATGCTGCGCAATAGGATGATCAGGATGCAAAGCTGTAGTAAGTATCAACCGAACTTTATCTTGCTTCAATACATAAGAAACTTTTTCACGGTCGCCAGTCTCAGGCCCTGAATACGCTAAATCTTGATAACCAAAAGCAGTTTTATAATAATGTGCTGCTTGCTTGGCATTGCCTACATAGAACTCTACAAAATCAGTCCCCAACAATGGAAGGAAATCTGTTGTTGAAGATTGTTCTGTGTTTCTTGAAACTTCTGTACTCATACTATTGAATTTTTAGACGCTAGAATTCAAACCTGATCCCCTGAGCCAAAGGCATTGTTGTTCCATAATTGATCGTATTGGTCTGTCGACGCATATAACATTTCCAGCTGTCGGAGCCGCTTTCCCTACCGCCTCCCGTTGCCTTTTCTCCACCAAAAGCACCGCCGATTTCAGCGCCGGAGGTTCCGATATTGACATTGGCAATTCCACAATCGGATCCGTTCACCGATAGGAACGCTTCCGCTTCAGCAAGATTTCGGGTAAAGATGGCTGATGAAAGTCCCTGTGGCACAGCGTTCTGCATGGCAATGGCCTCATCCAGGCTATCATACGGAATAAGATAAAGGATGGGTGCAAAGGTCTCTTCCTTGACAATATTTGTTTGGCTTGTCATCTCCACAATGGTGGGTTGTACATAACAACCCGAATCATAACCATCTCCAATCAAATTCACCCCACCTGCGAGCAGTTTCCCTCCTTCCTGCTTCGCCTGCTGTATCGCAGCCGAAAAAGAATGAACGGCATTGAGATCGATCAATGGTCCGATATGATTTTCAGGCAGAAGCGGATTACCGATTTTCAATTGGCGGTAGGCATTGGTCAATGCGATTTTAACGTCATCATAAAGGGACTGATGAACAATCAATCGCCTTGTGGTGGTGCATCGCTGTCCACAAGTGCCCACTGCACCAAACACAACAGCAGGGATCACCAGCGTAAGATCAGCTTCCGGCGTAATGATGATGGCATTGTTGCCTCCCAGTTCCAGCAGGCTTTTGCCCAATCGTTGTGCAACAGTTGCCGCAACGGATCTGCCCATGGCAGTTGAACCTGTCGCCGAAACAAGGGAAACCCTTTCATCAGCAGCCATGGCTTTACCAATAACTGAATCCCCTACAATCAAACAGGAAACCCCTTCCGGTATATTGTTTTCTGCAAACACTGATGCAACGATATGCTGACAGGCAATGGCCGTCAGGGGCGTTTTCTCAGAGGGTTTCCAGACACAGGTATTCCCGCATACCCATGCAATCATGGCGTTCCAGGACCAAACCGCAACAGGAAAATTGAAGGAAGAGATGATCCCTACCACACCTAAGGGATGGTATTGCTCGTACATCCGATGCAGGGGACGTTCGGAATGCATTGTCAAACCATAGAGTTGGCGCGAAAGGCCCACAGCGAAATCGCAGATGTCAATCATCTCCTGAACCTCACCCCACCCCTCCTGTAAACTTTTACCCATCTCATAAGAGACAAGCTTACCCAGGGAGTCTTTGTGCTGTCGAAGCCGATCCCCTATCTGACGAATAATCTCACCGCGCTTGGGTGCAGGTACAGTTCGCCATGATAAAAATGCGTTATGGGCTGTATCAATGATTTGAAGATAATCATCCTGGCTGCCCAGGTGAACAGTACCGATCACCTGGCCATCAACAGGA
>CANHSD010000153.1 GCA_947463105.1 Chitinophagaceae bacterium | reverse complement strand
GAAAATTGCAGAATCAGCATATGAAAAATTCAGGATCGTGCAGGATAATAACTTTGAGAGCGATTTTGATAAAGCATTTAAAAACATTAAGCCTCCCTCAAAGAGCAGTTAAACAAGCTACACATTCACCACCAACACTGGAATTTTCAATTCATGCCTCACGGATTCTACGGTTTCACCATACACTACATCTTTCAGGCCGGTATGTCCATGTGCGCCGATGATGAGGATGTCGGCATGCCGATCCTTTACCAGTCGAACAATTTCTTTTACCCGACCGTCAAAACCCAGCAGTCCAAGAGCGTTGTATCCCTGCTCCTTTAATTCTTTTACATAGCCTTCCATCCGCTGATGGTCTTTGCGCGTTTCCATATCATCAGCATCATCACCAATGATTCTGGTTGCGGGGCTCTCCACAACATGGATCATCAGGTAAGTGCTTTCCTTTCCTCCCTGGCCGAGTGCATGTGCAATCAATTTATGGTCATTCTTGCTGAAGTCGAGCGCAACAGCAACCCTGGCATAAGAGGGGATGATGATGTTGTGCAATTTTTCTGCCTCGGGATGAAGTTTTACACTTTCATTGGCGGTCTTGCCCATCAGCGGATAGAAAATCGCGATAAGCAGAAGGCTGATGTAGGCAACACCTGCGATGATGATCATGGATTTCCAAAATACTGAATCAGAGCTTGCAAAAAATGTAATGGTCTGCTCATAGACCATCCTGATGTTCAAATACACCAGTACGAGGGTGATGAGGCTAGCCAATACAATGATAAAGGGTTTGATGGCAAAAGACCCCATGGTTTTTTTGTCGCTGGTAAAATGAATCAGCGGAATGATGGCAAACCCCAGTTGCAAGCTCAACACAACCTGGCTGAATACCAGAAGCTTGTCAATATTGTTTTCGCCGTTGATGAGGATCACCGCAATGGCAGGAATGATGGCAACAAGCCTGGTCAGCAACCTGCGCACCCATGGTGTAATCCGCAGGTGCAAATACCCTTCCATCACAATTTGTCCGGCCAGTGTCCCTGTTATGGTTGAGCTTTGCCCAGAGGCAATCAGTGCAATGGCAAATAAAACAGGAGCAAGGTTGCTGCCCAGCATGGGTGCCAGCAATTCATGGGCTTGCTTGATTTCTGCAACATCAGTCCTGCCTGTGGTGTAAAAAACGGTGGCGGCCAGGATCAGGATAAAGGCATTGACAAAGAATGCCAGGTTCAGGGCAATGGCACTGTCAATGAAATTGAGTTTGAGAACCCGTTTTATGCCTGCTTCATCCCTCTTTATTTTTCTGGTTTGTACAAGGGCAGAATGCAGGTATAAATTATGCGGCATGACCGTCGCTCCAATGATCCCTATGGCAATATAGAGCGCCTCCTCATTGGGGATACGGGGAATAAACCCTTTCACTACTTCACCCATATCAGGTTTGGCAATGATCATTTCTGCAAGGAAGCTGAGGCCAATGATACCTACCAGACAAATGATGAAAGCTTCCATGGTGCGCATGCCAAGGCGTTGCAGCAACAAGAACAGAAAGGTATCTGCAACGGTAAGGCTGACTCCCCAGACCAGGGGCAGGCCAGTCAACAATTGAATACCGATGGCCATCCCAAGGATCTCAGCAAGATCAGTGGCAGCAATGGCAACCTCGGCCAGCAGATAAAATGCGAAGTTCACAGGCCTTGGATAGGTTTCCCGGTTGGCCTGCGCGAGGTCCCTTCCCCTGACAATGCCCAACCTCGCCGAAAGGCTTTGCAGCAACAATGCCATCAGGTTGCTCATCAACAAGACCCATATCAGTTGGTAGCCAAATTTGCTGCCTCCGGCCAGGTCGGTAGCCCAGTTGCCAGGATCCATATATCCAACACTCACCAGATAGGCTGGTCCAAAAAAGGCCAGCGCACGTCTCCAGCCCTTGCGCTTTTGGGTGGTATCTATGCTTTGGTTTACATCACCCAGTGAAGTGAACTCATCGTGTTGTTTCATGGTGTATCATTATTTTTTTCGGGCCGATTTATCTTTTTGTATTATTCCATGCTGGTCTGGAATTGGATTTCCATGCGGATCGAACTTGGGTAATCCTAAAAATGTATCCAGTTTGTCGATCAGTTTCTTGCTGCTCACATGCTCCAGGTCTTCCGCAATATCATGCACCTCATCCCAAGCGAACCCCAATTTTTCTGAGAGAAAGAATTCCCAAAGTCGGTGTCGCCTCACAATGCCAAGGGCAACCTTGTTCCCCACTTCGCTAAGCCTGAATCCATGATAGGGCTTGTATTCCAGTAGTTTTTTTGCCTTCAGCTTTTTCATCATGTCCGTAATGGACGCAGGCTTTGTATTCAGTTTTTCTGCCAACTCCTGCGTAGAAACATTCTCAGCCTCTTTTTGCAAATGAAAAATGGCCTTGATATGGTTCTCTTCACTGACTGAATATTTAGGCATGTCTAAATAAAGTTTAGACAAACCTAAAAATAAAAATTGAATTTACAAAGCCTTCTGCTTTCCCTGATGGATAAGGACCATGAATACTCTAGGAAATTTCTTTCAACAGGGCCAACACTTCTTTGGAAGGGTGACCAAACAGGGAAATGCCTGCGGCACCATTTTGCATGGCATTTTTCATGCCCAATGAGAGTTCTTGCATATTGCCCTTGAAATCAGGCAGGTAGAGTCCTGCATAGAGTGGAAACTTGCCATGGAGAAAATGAACGCCTTCTTTTACTGCCTCTCCAATCCATTGCACATCCTCCTGGTAAAAACCGTGGTAGATCATGGGGAAGACCGCGTTCAGGTTCCAGTTGGTCCAGTCTTGCCTTACATTCCTTCTTGCCACTTCAGGCGTTGGGAAGACTGCAGCACTGATGAACTTCTTGTGCTGTTTGGCCACTGCAGCCAAGGTATTGACCACATTGTTGATGGCTTCGTACCGGAACAGCCGCCAGGAAAGCACCTCGTCAGGATACCTGAGTTCAAGCGGATCTTTACCAGCCCTTGCTTTGTATTTGGCGCGACAGGTTTCACAATAACAGAAATCGTACTCCGCCATCTCGGTGCGTTGATCAACCTTGTACTGACTCCAAAGGTTCAATGGCAGTACAACATCGCAGAAACGGATATAATCAAGGTGAAGGCCATCGATATACCCTTTGGAAAGGATTTTTTCAGCTTCATTTTTCAAGAACGCAATCACCTCAGGCTTGGAGGGGCAAAGCCACCTGTAGTACCCGACATAAGGAGGGTGGGTGGCGCAGGATTTTCCATCTCTTGAAACGGCGTACCATTCCGGATGATTGGCCAGTAATTCTTTTGATCCATTGTTCATTGTCCAGTTCCAGCGGTGTGCCTCCATCCCTAGTTTTTTGGCTTTGCGATAATGTTTCTCGCTGTCGGATTCAAAGAGAATTCCTTTGATGCCTGCTTCTTTCAGCGCAGTATATTCCCGGATGATATCGGTAGTTTCCTGCTTGTGGTTTGGGTTGATCCATATCCAGTGTTTTGAAGGATTTTTTTTCTCTTCTGCACTGGCTGGGGAACCAATGCTGTTGAGCAGGGGTGCTGCAGCACCCAATAAACCGGCCTTGATGAATGATCTTCTCATGGATTGATTTTTTTTAGTTTTTGAAATGCAGGTAGCCCCATTTTTCCGGAAGGTGCATGTCAATGACCCCGGTCGGGCTCCAGACCCAGTTGGATTCCCGCAGCCTCCTGCCTTCTTCTTCTCTTTTTATTTTGTATGTAGTTCCCTCTTTTTCCATTGGCCATTGCACCCTGGAAAAGTTGATGCGCCAGGTGCTTCCATCTGTTGGATGGCTGATCCTTCCCCCCCTTTTCAGGGCCTCAAATGGAATGGCCATTTCCACCGTCCATTTTTTATCCCGGTCAGTATTGTTGTTGATTGTTCCATAAATCTTCACCGCAGTTTTTAATCCCTGAGTATTCCATCCAAGATCAAACCTTCCGCCTTTTTTATACGGCTTGTTCATGAACAGGTCCATGACGGTTCCCAACGCATTGATTTCAATCTCAACATATTGTTCTCCATCGTTGTTGGGATCCAAAAATACTTCGAAGTCATGATCATTGTAAACGATGTCATCGCGCTTGCTCAAACTGGCCCAAATGTCGGTTTCTATCAGCTCTGCAGCAATGTACAGGTACTGGTCATCCCAGAGCATTTTGCAACGGGTCTCCAATGCAGGTGTTGGATTTTTCCCTCCTACAATATCAGCAAATGCTGCTGTCCAATTTGCTTTTCTCCAAACCCTTTTTTCAATTTTGCCGTCAATGGTTGGGGCTGTCGAGGTTTTGAAGGTGGTATAGGAGGATGGAACTTCTAATTGTGCTTGGGCAAATCCCAATGAAAAGATAAAATTTGACAACACCATCAGCCGAATAAAACGCATGCTCCAATTTAGTTCATTTATGTGGTAGTTTTATATTAAACCAATCCATGTATTTTCAGTCCTATCATTTCAATTGATACCGATGCGTTACTTCTTCTTGTTATTTATTTTCATCTCGCTGGCCTTTACTGTTGAACAATTCAACAGTGATCAGCGCCTTCAAATGCCCTACCGTAAAGAAGGCCTTAGCGAGCGCGAAGCGGCAGAGCATTTAGTGGGCAGGCTGAGTTTTGGTGCGCGGCCCGGAGCGGTGGAAAAGGTGCTGGCTATTGGGCTCGAGAAATGGGTGCAACAACAACTGGAACAAGCAGCGCCAGACACCGAACTTGAAAAAAGGTTGATGGGGTATGATGCATTGTCGCTGAACAATGAAACCATTGTCAACACCTACCTCAATGCTGGTCAGGTAGTGCGGATGATGCAAAAAAATGGCACCCTCAGCAAGGATTCCATGGCAAAACTGGAGAAAGCAGATTATAGAAAAGACCTGTTGAAATTAATGCAGGAAAAAGGCCTTAAACTTCCTCAGGAACTGAACAGGCAGCTGGTTGCCCAAAAGTTGATCAGGGCGGTATACAGTGAAAACCAATTGCAGGAAATGATGACAGATTTCTGGTTCAATCATTTCAATGTATCCGTTACAAAAGGGCAGTCACAACCCTATGTTCTTACGTATGAAAGGGATGCCATCCGTCCGCATACCTTGGGGAAATTTGAATCTTTGCTCAAGGCTACGGCCCAACATCCTGCCATGCTATATTACCTTGACAATGCCAGCAGCGGAAGCGACAACAATGTGATGAACCAGCGTGTAAAAAAAATGCTTCCTGCCAACAGCAAACTGAAGAAGCCGGCCGGGCTGAATGAAAATTATGCAAGAGAAGTGATGGAATTGCATACCCTTGGTGTTGATGGTGGTTATGTGCAGGCCGATGTAACCGAAGTGGCCAGGGCCTTGACAGGGTGGACCGTCCGGCCCATGATGAAAGATGGATATGGAGAAAGGTTGTCAAAACTAAAACAGTCTAGGCTGGGGAAAAACATGGCTACTATCGAAGGTGATTTTCTGTTTTTGGCAATTCGCCACGACCAACAAGAGAAAACCGTGCTTGGAAAAAAATATCCATCCAATGGCGGTTTGAATGAGGGACTGGAAGTACTGCACCAGTTGGCCACGCATCCCTCCACTGCAAAATTCATCTGTAAGAAAATCGCAACACGGTTCGTTTGCGATACGCCTTCTGCAACATTGGTTACAGCCATGGCAGATGTATTCACCAAAACAGGCGGAGACATCAAGCAGACAATGATCGCCATGCTCAACAGCAGGGAGTTTTGGAAAAAAGAAGTCTTGCGCAGCAAAATAAAATCACCGTTTGAACTGGTGGTGAGTGCCATCAGGGCTACCAATGCAGACCTCCGGAATGCCAACCAGCTCAATGATTGGTGTACCAGGATGGGCCAGAAAATCTACAGTTATGCAGCCCCAACAGGCTTTCCTGACAAGGCTTCTTTTTGGGTCAACACCGGCTCATTATTGAACAGGATGAATTTTGGCTTGGCCATCGCTGCACAGCGCATTCCGGGTGTTGGCATGAACCTCCTGGCATTGAACAACAACCATGAACCTGAAAGTGTAGACGATGCCCTGCAGACCTACAGTACCATTTTACTGCCTGGCAGAAATCAAAAAGAAAACATCAGCCGCCTGACAAGCCTTGTGCGGGATGAAGCGCTGCAAGAAAGGCTGGACAAGGCATTGGCTTCAACCCAACCTCCTACAGGAATTGAGGAAGACAAGTCGGGTGCCGGGGACATGATGGACGATGCGATGGCACCGAAGATGGGCAAGGGGAAAGTCAAAAAAATACCGCCAATGGAAACAGCTGTTTCAGGACAAGTGGCCCATGTGGTGGGCATTATCATTGGTTCACCCGAATTCCAACGAAAATAAATATTTGCTATGGCCAACAGAAGAGCTTTCATGAAATCGGGTGCAATGGCGGTTTTTGCTACAGGATTGGGCGGAATTCCTTCCTTTATTGCTGCTGCTGCGGGAGAGCGGAAAATCATCCCTCCGTATAAAAAAGCAAAAACACTGGTCTGTATTTTTCAACGGGGAGCGATGGATGGACTGATGGCCGTGACACCCTATGCCGATCCAAACCTGAAATTGTTGCGTCCAGGTTTATACATGAGCCCGGCACAAACCGAAGGCCAGCTTTTTGACCTGGATGGAAAATTTGGGCTGCATCCATCGTTGGGTTCACTGTCTTCCTATTTTACG
>CANHSD010000152.1 GCA_947463105.1 Chitinophagaceae bacterium | reverse complement strand
TTAAAAAATGACTGCTTTGTGAGCCTTATTTATTCTTCAATTGTGAATGAATGAATAAGTTGGTTATGCTCTGGTTTTCATAGGCGTTCTTGATGGCAGATGCAAACAAGGATGAAACACTCAATACTTTCAGCTTGGATGATGATCCACGCAGCGGTATTGTATCACAGACCACCAGCTCTTCCAACACACTGTTTTCAATATTGGCATAAGCATTTCCACTCAACACTGGATGTGTACACAAGGCTCTCACACTCCTGGCACCCTTGTCTTTCAACAACTTGGCCGCTTTGGTAAGCGTGCCTGCCGTGTCACAGATATCGTCAATCAAGACCACATCCCTGTTCGCCACTTCGCCTATCACCACCATGCTGGCTATCTCATTTGCACGCTTTCTATGCTTGTCACAGATCACCATTTCGACGTTGAAATAACTTGCCATCTCACGAATCCTGTTGGCAGATCCCACGTCGGGGGCGGCAAAGGTAAGGTTTTCAAGCTGAAGATCGCGTATATACGGGATAAAAATTGCTGAACTGTCGAGATGATCTACCGGGATATCAAAGTACCCCTGGATCTGTGGCGCATGCAAATCCATGGTAATGACCCGGTCGGCACCGGCTGCTGTGAGGATATTGGCAACCATTTTTGACCCAATGGCTACCCTCGGCTTGTCCTTGCGGTCCTGCCTTGCATACCCATAATAAGGCATAACGGCGATGATCTTATACGCAGAAGCACGCTTCGCTGCATCGATCATTAACAGCAATTCCAGGAGATTATCCCCCGGCGCAAACGTGCTTTGCACAAGGAAAACATAATCACCTCGTATACTTTCGAGGAAAATTGGTTGGATTTCTCCGTCGCTGAACTTCTGGATGCTGATTTTGCCAAGAGTGCCCCCATTGGCGGCAGCTATCTTTTCGGCCAGGTATTCAGAACTTGTTCCGGAAAAGATTTTACAAGATGGACCAACACGTTGCATATATAAAATTATGGTGCAAAGATAACAAAATGATGACAGCCTTTGGACCATCATGGAGAGATGTTAGAGGATTGTGGAAAATGATAAAAAATAAAAAATGAAACAAATCAAACATTGGCCCAGTGAAGACCGACCAAGAGAGAAATTGAGGAGCAAAGGAGCGGCACAGCTGACGGAGACAGAATTGCTGACCATCCTGATTCAAAATGGCACAAAGGAACAATCTGCCATGGAGCTGGCCCAGGAACTGGTAGACAGGAGTGGCAACAGGCTTGCCGACCTGGCAAGAATGTCGACCCGCGAACTGATGAAAACCAAGGGAATTGGCATGGCGAAAGCAATTACCATTCAGGCCGCTATGGAGCTGGGAAGGAGGCGAATGGGTGCCGAAAACCTAAAATCAACAGTTGTTACCGGCAGTGCTTCTGTGGCAAAATACCTCCAGGCAAAACTGATGGATCTTCCGCACGAGGTATTTGCGGTCCTTTTTCTGAACAGGGCCAACAGGATCAGGCATTTTGAGATCATCAGTTCTGGGGGGATGACTGGAACTGTTGCCGACCCCAGGATTATCCTCAAAAAAGCACTGGAAGAAGATGCAGTAAGCATCATCCTCTGCCATAACCACCCTTCTGGTAACCTCAGGCCTTCGAGGGCAGATGAGGAACTGACCAGCAAAATCCGGCATGCCGCCAGGTATTTTGACATCCAGGTACTGGACCATATCATTGTGAGCACGGAAGGGTATTACAGTTTTGCGGATGAAGGAGCTTTGTGAAAGAAGGTTGAAGGGGTCAAAGGGAGGTTGAGTGGGTTGAAGGTTCGTTTATAATGTTGTAGTAACTTGTGGAACAATACAACAACCTTCACTCAAAACCATAAATAAATATGTACTCCGAAAATATTTCAGCACAAATCTTCATAGACAACAGAAAACGTTTTGTTGCCCAGATGGAGAAAAACAGCATTGCCATTTTCAACAGCAATGACGAGATTCCAAGCAATGGAGATGCCTTGTATCCTTTCAAGCAGAACACAGACCTGTATTGGCTTACAGGCATCAAGCAGGAAGATACCATGCTGATCCTGTTTCCGGGAAATCCTGACAAAAAATACAGGGAAGTGCTTGTATTGGTAAGGCCGAATGAACTGAAGGAAAAATGGGATGGAAAAAGGTACCGTGCACCAGAGGCAACTGCCTTTTCAGGCATTGAAACCATTGTTTGGCTTGATACCTTGGATGGCCTGCTCCAGCCCATGATTCACCTGGCTGACCATGTATACCTGAACACCAACGAAAATGACAGAAAGGCCAGTCTGCTGGCTGTGCGTGACTACCGCTTTGCACAGGAAATGCGCAACCGTTACCCCTTGCACAACTTCAAAAGGGCTGCAAAAATCATGCGCGACCTGAGGGCAATCAAATCACCCCTTGAGGTGGAAGTGCTGCAAAAAGCCATTGACATCACAGAAAAAACATTCAGGAGGTTGTTGAAGTTCATCAAACCAGGCGTTTGGGAAAACCAGATCGAAGCCGAAATCTACCACGAGTTCTTGTCCAACCGTTCTGCAGGACCAGCATATACATCTATCCTTGCCAGTGGCGACAGGGCGCGCACCCTGCACTATATTGCCAACAACCAGCAATGCAAGGATGGAGAATTGGTATTGATGGATTTTGGTGCAGAGTATGGCGGATATTGCGCTGACCTTACAAGGACGGTGCCTGTGAATGGAAAATTTACAAAAAGGCAAAAAGAGGTTTACAACGCTTGTCTACATTTACATGACTATGCCAAAAGCATTTTGAAGCCAGGCATCACGATTTTAAAATACACTGACATGGTTGGTGATGAGGCAAGCAAGACTTTCCTGAAAATTGGTCTGATCAGCAAGGCTGATGTCAAGAATGAAACACCAGATAATCGCGCGTATAGAAAATATCTTTACCATGGCATCTCACATCACCTGGGCATTGATGTGCATGATCTTGGTACCAAAACAGAACCCATCAAGGCTGGCATGGTGTTTACCGTTGAACCAGGCATCTATATTGAAGAAGAAAAGATGGGCGTGAGGATTGAAAACAATATCTGGATCACCAAAACTGGCATCAAAGACCTCTTCAAAAATATCCCCATCAAGGCTGAGGAAATTGAAAGTTTGATGAAAGGAAAATAAAAAATTCAAGCATCCTTTCAGTCCAAACTTTACCAACCCAACAACCAGCATGAAACAAATCCCCAATATTTTCACCCTGCTGAACCTCGTGGCAGGATTCATCGCCATCATTCTCACCTTACAGACTGGAGAAACCATCCTCAACCTGCAAGGTGGAGAGTGGAAAATATACCTTCCTGAGAAAATCTGGTGGGCCTCCATTTTTTTGGGACTTGCGGCGGTGATTGACTTTCTGGATGGGTTTGTTGCAAGGCTTTTCAAGGCCACTTCTGAAATGGGAAAGCAACTGGATTCCCTTGCAGATGTGGTTTCTTTTGGTGTGGCGCCGGGCTTGATCCTCTTTCAATTGCTGCGCATTTCTTTTGCCCAACAACCAGATGGATTGGAAACACCCATTTTCTGGCTGATGCCTTGCATCCTCTTTCCCATGGCTGCTGCCTGGAGACTGGCAAGGTTCAATCTTGATACCACGCAAAGAAACCATTTCGAAGGCCTTCCAACCCCGGCGGCTGGATTATTGGTCGCTTCATTTCCACTGTTGCTTTTGTACAACCCGTTGGGCATCCAACCCATTTTGCTCAACCAATGGGTGCTTTATACCATTTGTCTGGTCATCCCTTGGCTGATGGTGTCAAAGCTGACACTGCTCAACCTAAAATTCAAATCCTTTTCTTTCACTGAAAACAAATCAAGGTATATCCTGCTTGCCGTTTCAGCTGCATGCATCGCCTTGTTGGGATGGCTTTCAATTCCTGCCATTTTCATCACCTATATTCTAGTATCTTTGTTTTTCAAAAATCAGATCAAATGACCTATACTATTGCGATCAATGTAATGCCCCTGAAAGACCTGCTGGATCCCCAGGGAAAAGCTGTTTTGGGTGGCTTGCACAATCTCGGATTGAATAATGTACAAGACGTGAGAATTGGAAAAAGAATCACATTGCAAGTAGATGCAGCAGACGAAGCTTCTGCGATACAACTTGCTGAGGAAGCAGCTACTAAACTACTGGCCAACCAGGTTATGGAGCATTTTGAAATCAGCATTCTCTAGGAGACCGGTTACGCCGCACCACAATAAAAGACCCTTATGCTGTATATCGTTCCCACTCCGATAGGCAATCTTGCAGACATGACCTATCGGGCAGTCACTGTGCTGAATGAAGTGGATACGATCCTTGCAGAAGACACCCGCACTTCAGGTGTTCTGCTCAAACACTATGGCATCAGCAAGGGAATGTTCCCCTATCACCAACACAACGAACACAAAATCACGCAAAGACTTGTAGAAGAGATGCTGGCAGGCAAAACCTTGGCCCTCATCACAGATGCAGGCACACCAGGCATTTCTGATCCGGCATTTTTTTTGGTCAGGGAGTGCATTAAACATGGCATCAAAGTTGAATGCCTGCCTGGTGCAACGGCTTTTGTTCCGGCATTGGTGAACAGCGGATTGCCCACAGACAGTTTTTGTTTTGAGGGATTTCTTCCACTGAAAAAAGGACGGCACACTTTACTGACTGCTCTTTCGGCAGAAAAAAGAACAATCATCATCTACGAGTCGCCCGTCCGCCTGGTTAAAACGCTGTTGCAACTGATCACCTATTTTGGACCGGCAAGACCCTGCTCCGTTTCGAGGGAGCTATCCAAAAAATTTGAAGAAACGATTCGGGGTAGCCTGCAGGAAGTTCATGACCACTTTGCCAACAAAGGTGTCAAAGGTGAAATCGTCCTGATCATCGGTAGCGCAGCAGATGAATAGCTTGCCAGGTCTGCACATCATATCAACATGGATGCAAGAGCGGGGGCGCAAACCATTCGCTTTTCAACTGGAAACCTGGGAGCATATTGCTCAGGGCAAGAGCGGACTCGTCAATGCCCCAACCGGTTGTGGCAAAACCTATTCCGTTTTCCTGGGAGCCCTCATCAGTTTCATCAACGCACATCCAGACAGCTGGCAGACCCGAAAAAAAAACAAGCTCCGGCTTTTGTGGGTATCCCCACTCAAGGCATTGGCCAAAGACATAGGCAGGGCCATGGAAGAGGTGCTGCAAGAACTGCAAATGCCCTGGCAGGTGGGCATCCGAAATGGCGATACCCCCATGGGGGAACGCCAAAAGCAAAAGGCATCGCTACCGGAAATCCTGATCATCACCCCTGAAAGCCTGCACCTCCTGCTCTCAACCAAAGACCATGTTGCGCTTTTTGAAAATCTTGAAGTCATTGCCGTTGACGAATGGCATGAGCTGATGGGTTCCAAAAGAGGGGTGCAAACAGAACTGGCCATCAGCAGCATCATCCATTGCAATCAACGCAAGCAGCCCTCGGTTTGGGGCATATCTGCAACAATTGGCAACCTGGAGGAAGCGAGGGATGTTTTGCTTCACCCAGTGCTGATGCAAAATGGCCATTCAGTCAATGGCATGATTGTGAAAGCCGCACTGGACAAGGACATTGAAATCATTCCGGTATTTCCCGATGAGGTGGAAACCTATCCCTGGGCAGGCCACCTGGGCATCAAGCTGGCACACCAGGTATTGCCCATCCTGGAAAAAAGCCGTTCTACACTGATCTTCATCAACACACGGGGCATGAGTGAGATCTGGTACCAAACCTTGCTTCAGATAGCTCCTGAGTTGGCTGGTACCATTGCCTTGCACCATGGCAGCATCGACCGAGAGTTGCGTCTCTGGGTAGAAGAAGCCTTGCACGCCGGCAAACTCAAAGCGGTGGTTTGCACCGCTAGCCTGGATCTCGGCGTAGACTTCAGGCCGGTAGAAACAGTCATACAGGTTGGATCCCCAAAAGGTGTGGCCAGGTTTCTGCAAAGAGCAGGAAGAAGCGGACATGCCCCTGGAGAAAAAAGCCGCATCTATTTTCTGCCTACCCATTCGCTGGAACTGCTAGAAGCGGCTGCCCTGAAAGATGCGCTGCAAGAAAAAAAAGTGGAATCCAAAATACCACCGTCACTCTGCTTTGATGTACTTACCCAATACCTGTGCACATTGGCTGCTGGGTCAGGATTCAGCCAAGCTGAAATTTACAGCCAGGTTACCCAAACCCATTGCTTCAGGGAAATGTCGGCTGATGAATGGCAAAAAGTGCTGCTGTACATCACCACGGGTGGCAACGCACTCATTCAGTATGACGAATACCGCAAAGTGATTCATGAAAATGGCCTTTACCGGATGGAAGGCAGGCGCAATGCCATGCGACACCGCATGCACATTGGCACCATTGTAAGTGATGCAATGATGAAAGTGAAATGGGTTGGCGGCGGTTACGTAGGCGTCATCGAGGAATGGTTCATCTCCAAACTTCATCCTGGGGATGTATTTTCCCTTGCCGGCAGGAAACTAGAACTGGTCTCCATCAAAGACATGACGGTATTGGTACGCAAGAGCAATGCCAAAAAGTCAATCGTCCCTTCCTGGATGGGCGGACGCATGCCCCTGACAGCCAATATGGGCGTGCTTTTGAGAAATAAACTTTCTGAAGCAGCAGCATCTGATTCAGATGATCCCAGCCTGCGCAAACTTCAACCCATTTTTAACCTGCAACGCGCACT
>CANHSD010000151.1 GCA_947463105.1 Chitinophagaceae bacterium | reverse complement strand
TGATAGCATTGTGGCCATCGCCATGCAATTGGAAAACTCAACATTAAAAGTAGTCAAGACCCATATCAATGAACATGTTGACAGTTATGCGGCGGGTGTTGCCCTTAAAAATCTGCTTGATGATGAAGCGTTGAGTGGTATTTTCATCATTTCTGATGGGTTGATGGTAGATGGAAGTGCCTTGGTGCGTGGATTTAGTTACAACAACGATAAAAAGATTCCCATCACCGGAGGTCTTGCCGGAGATGCTGCGAGGTTTAAAAAAACCTATACTGGCTTGAATGAAGTGGCTTCACAAGGCAATATCATTGCGGTAGGATTTTATGGTGAAAATATTCATATTGGCCATGGCTCACTTGGTGGATGGGATGAGTTTGGCTACGAGCGCCAGATCACCCGATCAGACAAGAATGTATTGTTTGAGGTGGATGAGGAAAAGGCACTTGATTTGTATAAGCGATACCTCGGTACTTTTGCTGAGCAACTTCCTGGTTCTGCATTGATGTTCCCCATGTCAATGAGGGTTCCGGGAGCTGACAACTATCTAATCCGCACCATTCTTGCAACAGATGACAATGCCAGTTCAATGGTTTTTGCAGGAAACATGCCAGAGGGGAGTATCGTAAGGCTCATGAGGGGGGATATCCAAAAATTGATCAGTGCTTCTGGAACAGCAGCAAAAGATTCAGTAGAAAGCCTGTTTGATCATAAGCCTCAACTGACGCTGTTATTGAGTTGTGTGGGAAGAAAAATCATCATGGATACCAAGGTTGAAGAAGAGGTGCTGGCTGCTCAGGAGGAATTGGGTCAGGATTGCACGGTTGCAGGATTCTATACATACGGGGGCTTATCACCTTTTGGTGTTGGAACGGCTTGTGAGTTGCACAATCAAACCATGACCGTAACTACCTTCTCTGAATCCTAATCGATGAAATTATCCCTTGTTTATTGAATAAAATTTGTGCTTTATGGAAGAAGATGGTCTTTGGGATAGCCCCAACAATGATCAAGGAAATGAAAAACAAGATTCCACTCCTTCGCCAAGAAAGAGTTATGATTTGTCTCAGGTATTAAGGGTGAGCAGAGGCAACAGTGGTTTTGTGAATTCTGTTGTACAGATGTTCATCGTTAAAACACCCATTTACATTGACCGTATTGTAAAAGGATATGAGGCTGGTGACTTTTATGAAATGGGAGAGGCAGCACATCAGTTGAAACAAAGTATTTATGCTTTGGGGATCAACAGCTTACGGATCCCAGTGATGGCGATTGTGCTGGTTGGAAAAAATTATCAGCCCGGCGATGATTTACCGGAACAAATCACCAAGCTGAAAAACTCAGCATTGTTGGTTGTTCAGGAACTAAAGCATGATTTTGGGATGTAGTTTTTCCCATGATCATTTATTTTTTAGCCCATGAAGGTTACTCAGTTGTTGTTCAAGAACCAGACCATGACCATCACAACATGTAATGACATTTAATCATTGACCTTTGGCATACCACAAACTACTAGAAAGACAAATTCATAAAAACCTGCCTTTGGGCGTTGGTGAAGACGAAAACCTCAGTCGGTTCATACAGGCTGTCAGTGATGCCTATTATGCTTTTGACAGGGACAAGCAGTTGTCCGAACATGCTTTTCAGGTCAGTGAAAAAGATTATCTCGACATCTATGCTCGCCTTAAGGCTGAGATCGATATCAGAAACCAATCCATAAAAAAATTAAAGGAATCCATCTGGATCATGGAGCCTGATGCCAATGCAGGCATCATTCCTGGCGAAAACAATCTCCTCGATGTTATTGGTTATTTGAATGAACAGATCAGCAAGAGAAAGGCTGCAGAGCAGGCATTGATTGTTGCAAGAGAGCTGGCCGAAAAAGCCAATCAGGCCAAATCAGAATTTCTTTCTGTCATGAGCCATGAAATCAGAACACCCTTGAATGCTGTGATTGGATTGGGGCATATCCTGTACATGCAGAATCCAAGGCCAGATCAATTGAATAATTTGCAGGTACTGAGGTCATCTGCAGACAACCTCCTTTCCTTGATCAACGACATCCTTGATTTCAATAAGATTGATGCAGGAAAACTTGAATTGGATAACAGCTTATTTGACCTAAAAACCACGGTCCAAGATATTTTTCAAGCGATTTCCATCAAGGCCAGTGAAAGGGGAAATGAAATTTCTGTCCATATTGATCCCAGTATTCCTCATCAGGTTTTGGGTGATGCGCACCGCCTGATGCAAGTGCTCAATAACCTGCTCTCTAATGCAGTTAAGTTTACCACAAGAGGAAAGGTGCGGCTCACTTTGCAACTGGAAAAAATTACCGCAGGCAAATGTTCCATTTTGTTCTCAGTAAGTGATACCGGCATCGGCATCCATAAAGACAAGCTGGATCATATCTTCAATCCTTTTTCACAAGCATCCAGCTCCATCACCAGAGAATTTGGCGGTACAGGGCTGGGGCTGGCCATCACTGCAGATCTGCTTCGGTTGATGAACAGTGAGATCAAAGTAGACACTGAAGTAGGGAAAGGATCAAATTTTTACTTTAACCTTGAATTGGCGTATGCTACTGAAATTGAAGAAAAGATCAATCCTTCAAACTACATCGAAGAAGATCTCGGGCAGGCAAAGATATTGTTGGTAGAAGACACCCCCTTCAACATACTATTCACCACTCAATTGTTGGAGGGTTGGAACACCATCATTGACGTAGCAGAAAACGGTGCTATTGCAGTAGAAAAAATACTAACCCAATCGTATGATTTGGTCATCATGGACCTGCACATGCCTGTGATGGACGGCTATACAGCCACCCGAAAAATCCGGGAATTCAACCAGCATACTCCCATTATTGCCCTGACCGCTTCAACCACCATCGACATTGAACAGAAGATATTTGAAGCTGGGATGCAGGATTTTGTTACCAAACCCTTTAATCCTGACGATTTGTTAGTTAAAATACAGGCTTCCATTGCGGCTTCTCAAAAATAAATGACCAATTACGATCTTTTGTTATCTTCAGGAATATTAATATTATGGGAAAAGCATTCAGGTATTTATTTTTAATCGTCGTTTGCATATTTAATGTTCATGCGACCATTGCTCAAAGCTCAAAGGTTCGCATAGCCTGTATTGGAAACAGCATCACCTTCGGGGCCAGGGTCCAGGATCCATCAGCTGAATCTTACCCTGCTGTTTTACATGCACTGTTGCAGGGCGGTGGTTATACTGGACATGAGGTTAAGAATTTTGGCATTGGTGGTGCTACGGTAATCCGCTTCGGTACACCCAATATTTGGAAGACAGTGGATTCAATGAAGTTGTACCGGCCTGATGTTGTTGTCATTGAAGTTGGTACAAATGAAACAGTAGGTTCACCACGTTACAATTGGGAACATATTGGTGACTTTGAGAAAGACTATACAGCATACATTAAGGCGATAAAAGAAATCAATCCTAAGTGTATTTTCATTCTCTGTAGTCCTCTTGATATGGTCATCACTACAGCAGGTTTGTTACCCGAAAGAAAGAATGATCTCTCTCTAAGAAGGCCAAGGATCTGGGAGCTGCGCAAAAGGACCAGGAAGATTGCGAAGGCTGAAGACGCCTATTTCCTGGACCTGACCAAGCCATTTGAAGGCCGATCCAATTTAATGACCGTCAGTGACGGTGTACATCCCAATAAGGATGGATATAGTTATATGGCGAAGTTGGTTTTTGATTTTATGGTGAAGAAAAGGATATTGCAATAATGGTCTTTTCTTGGACGGTTTTTATTTTCCTCCTAGCGTTACCTGCTTGCTTTCCTCTTTTTCTCCGTTTGTTTTGTTCAGGATCAGCGAGAATTGAATGCCTGACTGGTTTTGCAGCGGTACGGTGAACTCGAAGGGATATTGTTTGTCCTCCAGCAGTAACGTCTTTCCATCAGCGATTTTGTATTGAAGGGTTGCCGATTTCACTTTGTTGTCATCATCTTCCAGGTAAACATAAAGGCGTTTGTCGTAGTTACCCAGGTGCAACAACATGGCATTGGCATTGCCCTGCGGAAGATGCGCATAGTCTGATGCCTTACTCTTTTCAGCCCCCAATAATTGTTGCTGAAAACCGTTCTGCATCTTAACGCCATTTAACCTGACTGCTGTTATGCCATTCGCAGCAACCTGAACAGTCAATTGTTTTGTCATTTGAGGAACCCTCGTCCATTTGTTATTTTGCCAGATATCCATGGATGCTGAAGCGGTTAATTTTGCAAGTGAATCATTGAGCGCAAATATGCTTTTTATGTTTTGTTTCGATTGATTGGTGAATGCAAGAAACAATGTATCCAATTTTCTTCCAGCAACATAATTGAGTTCTACGTTATCTGTTTGAAGCAGACTGCGGGGCATCCATAGTTTGACATTGTTGGCAGCATAGAATTTGCCAGCACGTGCGCCATACATTTTGCTTTGCAGGTAGGCATAACCCTCAATATATTCAGCAGGAAAATCAATGGCTCCCTTGCTGCGGACAAATGCATCCGTTACAAGGTAGTCCAGCAGCATGGAAGCCATGGGTAGAATATGGTTGTAGTGAAATGAGTTTACGCTTTGGTCAAGATGTTTGTGAAAAGGGAAGTCAACATTTTCGTAGGCTGTTGTTCTTTCTGTATTGATATGATAACCTGGGAAGCTTCTGTAGCGTCCAATAACAGCAGCTTTGGCAACATTCAATAAATAGCGATCATTGGCATAATATCCCAAACGCAGCATCCAAGGGGCAAAATTGGTCATGAAGATTCCCCGATGACCTGTCGATGTACCTGAAGATTCAGGCGTAAGACCAGTTTCAGAAAGCCGCCAGGCCGGTACTTTTTCTTCAGGATAGTACATTTGCTTGTGCCCTTTTGCTTTGAGATACCAGTAAAAAGGGGCCTTCCCATCCTTGTTTACTGTAACCAGGCTATCTGGTATGGCGGGTACCATCCATATGAATTGGGTATAGTTGCGGGCACCTTCAACTGCCGCATCCAGGAAAGATCTTTCTTTTGTTATTTCATAAAGTTGCAACAGTTCAATCCAGCGGTTGGTATAGGCTGGCCAAAAGAAAAACCCACCTGCAAGTGGATCCTTAAAATCCGTTTGTGCGGTATCAACCCTTTCTTTAAGGTAAGCAGAAGCTTTGGCAATCGCAGTTTTCAGGTAAGCAGAATCGCCCGTTGTTGTAAACAAGTGCATCGCGTTGATCCAGCTATTCCCTTTTTCCTCTACATCCAGGTTCCTGGTTCTCGCTTTTCCATATTCCTTTTCCATGAGCGCTAATAAAAAAGGGTTTTGCTTTCCGAGGACAGTATACAATGCGCCCAGTTCAGACATGGGTGCAACGGGTCCTTTCAATCTCCGCGATGGATTCTGTATTTTTTGTGTACTATCCAAACTGAAAAGAAATTTTTCTCTTGAGAGCATGTATTCAATTTGAGGGTAAGCCCTTTTCTCAAACATTTTTACATCGTCCCCCACAATGGCCAGTTCAAGTGGATTCAGGCTGGAGACGTTTTTGACGGCACCGGGAACATCGGTAGCGTAAGCATACCCCTTTAAACTATCAACATACCAGGTATATTCCGACATGGAATAGTCTACGATATTATCAAGTGTTTTGTTGAGTGTACTGATGGCATTGCTTCGGTAGTCTTTAAAACCAAACATTTTACGGGCGATGGTTTCATAAGTACGGTTGATTGTCTGGGGTTCCACCACCAAATGCAGTGTAAAACGGAATGGCTCACCTGCCTTCATTTTTGATTTGAATCCTCCGGGGATTGGGGCATATACACTGGGTTGTATGTTTTTTTGGGCATTGATCAAACCAATGCCGAATTGGCTGTTTGCCAAAAGCGGTAAGGGTTGAAAAGGAATGGCGTCGGAAGATGCCATTAAACCAATTGTATTCTTACCATCATACACCATTGTGGTAGGCAGTGTTGCCATGAATGCTGGTGTGAGAAAAGCATTTTCTGGAATCCTTTTTTCTTGCCAGATCAATGGCTGCCAGATGCCCATTGCTTGCTCCTCGGTCAGGGCGGGGGCACCTGTGTATCCCACACTGTAATAGCCCTGCACCAGAGGTTGTAGTTCGTATTGTAAAATGGGGTAGGGTTTTGCATTCTTTACAACATAGGCTTTTAAAATAAATTTTGGAGAAGCCGGGAACTCAAAGAAGGCGGTATCGCCTGCATCACGAACACGGGTTGCTTGAATATTTGTTGACTCACCCACATTGTGTATGGCTCCCGTCCGTTTCTCAGCCGCCTTTCTTAAAATCCGATCATCAAAACCGTCTCCTGCTGTTTCCTTGCCGATGGTTTTTTGCACAAAATCAGCCTTGCTGCTATCCTTAACGGTCCAGGTCAATACGTTGTATGATACAGTTTTGATGTTTACTGGTTTCATCATCATGCCAGGATCTGTGGCATTGTACAAAATGGTGAAAGAGGGGGTAAAGAAATAATTGGTATTTCCGGATTGGATTTGAATTGTACTGTTTTCAATTTTTACGGATAATTGAGCCCTAATGGATGTCGCGAAGGATAAATGGAATAGGAGGATGAAGGCCAAGAACTTTCTAATGTTATTCATAATTATTTTTATGTCATTACATTCTGAATTTAGTATAAAATTCAATCTTTTGGGGCATAAAAAAAACCACCATAACAGCTGTTAAAGTGGTTTTCGTGACCCCGTCAGGATTCAAACCTGAAACCTTTTGATCCGTAGTCAAATGCTCTATTCA
>CANHSD010000150.1 GCA_947463105.1 Chitinophagaceae bacterium | reverse complement strand
GTTTGTCTGTAAAAACATTTCTGATCCTGGTATATTTCCATTCCTCATGCTTGATAGCAGGCAATCCCAATCCGGAAAACATGTTCCAGTTTTCTTGTTGGTATTCCGCAAGGTTTCCACCTGCGCCATCTTGCTTTTCAAATGCCTCTTTCAATATGTTCGTTGCGTCCATCATTTTCCTTTTACACTTATGGGGTTTAAGCCAATTCCTGATCTACTTCAGCCTTGATGAAGTCGTATCCTTTCACTTCCAATTCTTTTGCGAGTTCTTTTGTTCCTGAACGCACAATCCTGCCTTTGTACAATACATGAACAAAATCCGGCACGATATAGTCAAGCAAACGCTGGTAGTGTGTTACCACAAGGAATGCATTGTCTTTTGTGCGCAGCTGGTTTACCCCATTGGCAACAATCCGCAACGCATCAATGTCAAGGCCTGAATCCGTTTCGTCGAGGATGGCGAGCTTGGGTTCGAGCATGGCCATCTGGAAAATTTCATTTCTTTTCTTTTCTCCACCTGAGAATCCTTCGTTCAATGAACGGGAGAGAAGCGATTGATCAATCTCAACCAGTTTCATTTTCTCCTTCATGTTCCTGAGGAACTGGGCTGCATCCAATGGTTCTAATCCAAGGTATTTTCTTTTTTCGTTTACAGCAGACTTGATGAAGTTTGTTGTGCTAACGCCTGGTATCTCGACAGGATACTGAAAGGCAAGAAACAGTCCTTCTTTGGCCCTGTCTTCAGGAGACAGCTCCAACAAATCCTTGCCCATGAATTCCACAGTTCCTCCGGTTACTTCATAGTCAGCCCTTCCTGCAAGTACAGATGCCAGGGTACTTTTGCCTGAGCCATTGGGCCCCATGATGGCATGAATTTCTCCCGGCTTGATGTCAAGGTTGATGCCCTTGAGTATTTCCTTCTCTTCAATGCTGGCTTGCAGATTGTTGATCTTTAGCATATTTTTCTTTTGTCTTTTTTTGTTTGAAATTATCCGACACTTCCTTCAAGGCTGATGGCAAGAAGCTTTTGGGCTTCTACCGCAAATTCCATGGGCAGCTGATTCATTACCTCCTTGGCGAAGCCATTTACAATCAATGCAACAGCGGTTTCAGTATCAATGCCCCGTTGGTTGCAATAGAAAATCTGGTCTTCTCCAATCTTGGAAGTTGTTGCCTCATGTTCCACAACAGCTGTATTGTTCTTGACTTCTATGTATGGGAAAGTATGTGCACCACATTTATCACCAAGGAGCAATGAGTCGCACTGAGAAAAGTTTCTCGCATTGCCTGCATTTTTTGCAACACTGACCAAGCCGCGGTAAGAGTTCTGGCTCTTGCCCGCAGAGATACCCTTGGAAACAATCCGGCTCTTGGTGTTCTTTCCCAGGTGAACCATCTTGGTCCCGGTATCAGCCTGTTGAAAATTATTGGTAACAGCAACAGAATAAAACTCTCCAATGCTGTAGTCTCCTTTGAGGATTACGCTGGGGTATTTCCAGGTGATGCTCGATCCGGTTTCTACCTGGGTCCATGATATTTTGGCGTGCGCACCTGCACAGATGCCACGCTTGGTAACGAAATTGTAAATTCCACCTTTTCCATCCTTGTCTCCTGGATACCAATTCTGCACAGTAGAATATTTAACCTCAGCTTTTTCCATGGCAACGATTTCAACAACTGCTGCATGCAGCTGGTTCTCGTCACGCATGGGAGCCGTACAACCTTCAAGATAGCTGACATAGGCCTCATCTTCAGCTACAATCAGGGTTCTTTCAAATTGACCGGTGTTGGCCGCATTGATCCGAAAATAGGTGGACAGCTCCATGGGGCATCTTACCCCTTTGGGGATGAAGCAGAATGATCCATCACTGAACACCGCAGCATTCAATGCACTAAAAAAATTGTCTGTTGCCGGTACTACAGACCCCAGGTATTTTTGAATCAATTCTGGATGATCCTGGATAGCCTCACTCATGGAGCAAAAAATTACCCCAACTTTCGAAAGTTCCTCCTTGAAGGTGGTTGCCACAGAAACACTGTCAATCACAGCGTCTACCGCTACTCCAGTGAGCCTTTTTTGCTCATTGAGGGAAATGCCGAGCTTTTCAAAGGTTTTTCTGAGTTCTGGGTCAATATCATCAAGGCTGTCCGGTGCAATTTTTTGTTTTGGCGCTGAGTAGTAGATAATATCCTGATAATTGATGGGGGGATATTCCACGTTGGGCCATTTGGGCTCTTCCATGGTCAGCCAGTGCCTGTATGCTTTCAGGCGATTTTCCAACATCCAGGCCGGTTCATTTTTTTTGGCTGAAATGAACCTGACGGTGTCTTCGCTAAGGCCTTTTGGTGCCTCATCCGCCTCAATATCAGTTACAAAACCGTATTTGTATTCCGATGAGGTGATCTGTTCTAAAATATCATCATTTTCCTCGTGCATATTGCTCATTCATTTAAAAACGCAAATTTCAGCTTTTTAAGCCTTTGTAAAAAACGGGGAAGGGTATATCTTTATATATTCCCTCTTTTTTCCTTATTTCGTAACAATACGAGATTGTTTTGGTTCAATCAGACATCCGATAGCCCTAATTAGGCCCAATGATGCTTCAGGTGGGTTGATTCGCTGCAAAATATTATATTGCATTTTCAGGCAATGCTGCCTGACCATCAATCAAATGAAATGAAAAAATTGCTTGTCATTGCGCAAATGCTTCTTCTTGGCTTCTCCTCTTGTGTGATTGAGCCAGAAAAAAACAATAAAACCAATGCTGATATGGAAATGGAAAAGGCTTTTACGGACACCCTTGATGGGAAAAAAGTGCAAATGTTCAGGTTGTCGAACAAGGGTGGGATGTCGGTGGATTTTTCAAACTACGGGGCAACCGTTTTGGCCATCCAGGTTCCCAACAAGGAAGGAAAGATGGAAAATGTTTTATTGGGGTACGATAGCGCTAAGGACCTATTTGCGGGTAAATCCTATTTTGGTTGTATCGTCGGGCGCTATGCCAACCGCATCGCCAATGGAAAATTCAGCATTGATGGCCAGTCATTTTCAGCACCTCAGAACAACGGTGTGAACTCCCTTCATGGCGGTGTCAATAGTATTGATAAGCAGGTTTGGGATGTGAAGCAGATGAACGATGCCATCAGTTTTTCGATCAAGATAAAAGATGGAGAAAATGGGTATCCGGGGGAAATGAACCTCACCGTCATCTATTCTCTGCGGGAGGACAACAGCCTGGTTATTGACTATGCTGCTACAACCGATAAGCCTACTCTCGTCAATGTGACCAACCATGCTTATTTCAATCTTACCGGTGATCCATCCAAAACCATTCTCGATCATGACATGATGATCAATGCATCTAAATTTACACCAGTCGACAGCACATTGATCCCAACTGGCGAATTGAAGGAAGTGCGTGGAACAGCATTTGATTTTACGGCTGCAAAGCCAATAGGGAAGGACATTGCAGCCAATGAGCAGCAACTGATCTATGGCCTGGGATACGACCATAATTTTGTCTTTGATTCAAAAGATATCAAGACTCCTGCGGTGGTAGTAACAGAGAAAACTTCTGGAAGAAAAATGGAAGTTTTTACCACTGAACCTGGTGTCCAGTTCTACTCCGGTAATTTCTTGGATGGCAATGAAAAAGGAAGAGGCATGGCGTATCAATACAGAACCGGATTTTGTCTGGAAACACAACATTTCCCGGATTCTCCCAACCAGCCATCATTTCCAACAACTTTGCTGAAGCCAGGAGAAACCTGGAAAAGCCAGACCATTTATCGGTTTTCAACCATCAAATAATTTCTTTTACCGTTTTGTTGTTTAATCAACCGGCGGCATGATAAAAACCAAAACAATGAAGTATTTATTGGGAGTGGATATTGGTTCATCATCAGTGAAATGTGCCCTGGTGGCCATTGATAGCGGTGAATGCGTTGCATCAGCCTTCTCACCTTCGTCTGAGATGAAAATTGTATCTCCTGAAAAAGGATTTGCTGAGCAGGATCCCAATCTTTGGTGGGATGAACTTTGCAATGCCATGAGCCTTTTGTCTAATGAGTATACTTTTGGGAAAGATGAAATTGCTGCCATTGGCATCTCTTACCAGATGCATGGCCTGGTGGCGGTGGATCGTGATGGCATTCCTGTGATGCCCTCTATCATTTGGTGCGATAGCCGCGCCGTTGAAACCGGTAACGCAGCCTTCAAATCATTGGGAGAGGAGTTTTGTCTTGAGCATTATTTGAATTCTCCG
The DNA here is from genome assembly GCA_947463105.1 of Chitinophagaceae bacterium. GTDB lineage: Bacteria > Bacteroidota > Bacteroidia > Chitinophagales > Chitinophagaceae > Pollutibacter. The sequence goes on along the minus strand of CANHSD010000150.1, from coordinate 2,521 downwards.
GGCAATCTTACTGCATCAAAATTGAAATGGGTAAAAGACAACAGGCCGGAAACCTATGCAAGGATTCACAAGATCATGTTGCCTGGAGATTATATCGCTTTTCGCATGACGGGTGAAATGAAAACAACTGTTTCAGGTCTTTCAGAAGGCATTCTCTGGGACGCTAAAAATGAGACCATTTCCCATGATTTGCTCAAACATTATGGCATCAGTGAAAGCTTGCTTTGTTCAACTGTTCCTCAGTTTGGTGAGCAGGGTTTTGTAACGCCACAAGCCGCAGAATCATTGGGGGTTTCAGCCAATATTCCTGTGTCTTACAGGGCAGGAGATCAACCCAACAATGCCCTTTCATTGAATGTTCTGCAGCCCGGAGAAATAGCTGCAACAGCTGGTACTTCAGGTGTTGTCTATGGGGTCATCGATCAACCATCCTATGATCCAAAATCAAGGGTCAATACTTTCGTTCATGTCAACCATACTGCAGCCGAAAAAAGGTATGGGGTATTGCTTTGTATCAATGGAACAGGCATCCTCAACAGCTGGTTGCAGAAAAATGTTTTCAATGGACATTCTTATCCTGAAATGAACAGGCTGGCTTCTACTGTTCCTGTGGGGTCTGAAGGATTGCTTTGCTATCCTTTTGGCAATGGAGCGGAGCGGGTGCTTGAAAACAGGGATCCAGGATCGATGATCAAGAACCTGCATTTCAACCGACACAACAATGCCCACCTGGCAAGGGCTTCACAAGAAGGAATTGTTTTTTCCCTTTTTTATGGCATAGAAATCATGGTGAAAATGGGATTGAACATCAACACGGTCAGGGCAGGAAAGGCCAATATGTTCCAGAGTGATATTTTTACCCAGGCATTTGCCAATACTACTGGTGCAACCATTGAGCTTGTCAATACCGATGGCGCCCAAGGTGCGGCCAGAGGAGCAGGCATGGGGGCCGGTATATACAAGGATGCAAAAGAAGCATTCAAGGGGTTGAAAGTATTGAGCAGGGTAGAGCCAAATGCAGCCTTGTGTGAGCAATACAAGGATGCATATGCCAGTTGGATAGAGGGGATGCAACTTTAATGAGCTGCCTGAAATTTTTTAAGAGAACAATTTTATCTTTGGCAGGAACCAAACAAAACAATTATCAATAAAATACATATTATGTCAGTAACACTAGGCAACAAGGAATTTTTCCCCGGAATTGGTAAAATAAACTTTGAAGGGGTTGGGTCAGATAATCCATTGGCCTATAAATGGTACAATGAAAACCAGGTCATTGCAGGAAAATCAATGAAAGAGCATTTCCGCTTTGCGGTTGCCTATTGGCATAGTTTCTGCAATACCGGTGCAGATCCATTTGGACCCGGAACCAAGCAATTTGCATGGGATACTGCATCCAATGCTGTTGACAGAGCCAAGGAAAAGATGGATGCTGCCTTTGAATTCATCACCAAGCTAGGCGTACCTTATTACTGCTTTCATGACATTGATTTGGTGGATGAAGGTGCCAATCTTGCTGAATATGAAAGCAATCTTTCTGCCATTGTTGATTATGCTGACCTGAAACAAAAAGCCAGTGGTGTGAAACTGCTCTGGGGTACTGCCAATGTATTTTCCAACCCGAGGTACATGAATGGTGCCAGCACCAATCCTGATTTTAATGTATTGGCCCATGCCGCAACACAGGTAAAGAATGCACTTGATGCCACCATCCGTTTGGGTGGAGAAAATTATGTTTTCTGGGGCGGTAGGGAAGGCTACATGACCCTTCTCAATACGGACATGAAGCGTGAACAGGAGCACCTGGCGAGATTCCTTCATACAGCCAAAGACTATGCAAGAAAGAACGGTTTCAAGGGTACTTTCTTCATAGAGCCCAAGCCTTGTGAACCTACCAAGCACCAATATGATTATGATTCAGCCACCGTTATTGGCTTTCTGAACAGGTATGGTTTGCAAGATGATTTCAAATTGAATATTGAAGTAAACCATGCCACCCTGGCCGGACATACTTTCCAGCATGAGTTGCAGACGGCTGCTGACGCCGGCATGTTGGGCAGCATTGATGCCAACAGGGGAGATTCGCAAAACGGATGGGATACTGACCAGTTTCCCATGAACCTGAATGAACTGGTGGAGTCAATGTTGATCATCCTCGAAGCAAAAGGATTTGCAGGGGGTGGTGTCAACTTTGATGCCAAAACCAGGAGGAATTCTACAGACATGGAGGATATTTTCCATGCCCATATTGGCGGAATGGATGCTTTTGCAAGAGCCTTGGTAGTGGCTGACAACATTCTGCAAAAATCACCTTACAGCGAATTCCGCAAGAACCGCTATGCTTCTTTTGACTCAGGAGAAGGCAAAATGTTCGAGGAAGGGAAGCTCAGCCTATCAGACCTGAGGGATTATGCCTTTAAAGCTGGTGAGCCCAAATTGACTTCTGGCCGTCAGGAGTGGTTGGAGAACATCATCAACCAATATATTTAGGAATACCATTTTCGATAGAATTTATCTTATT
>CANHSD010000149.1 GCA_947463105.1 Chitinophagaceae bacterium | reverse complement strand
GAAGTAACAGTTACTTCAGGCAGGGTTACTACTTTTTCCTGTGCTGAGGGGCTGCCGATAAAGAACATGCATACAAGTGCTGGAAGGATAATGTGCTTGGTCATAAAAATGTTTTTCAGCGTGGTGAAATCGATTGGATAATTATCTAATCCGGTGCAAGATAAATTTGCTCATTCCGCTATTCAATGACAAACATCAAGCAGGTTGATGATTCATGCTAACCATTTCTAAGTGCTTTAGGATGTAGATACCAAAGTTGAGATGAAACTTTTGTTGATTCAATGCCAGTTCTTCATCATGAGGTAGTTGTTTCTACCAAGGATAATCCTAATTTTTCCTGGCCAGGTACATGGCTAAGGCATTGCCAACAAGAGCTTCAGCGCTTTTTTTGAGGGAAGCCATGTCTATTATGTGAAAAGCGGTCAGGAAAATTGCTTTTGAAATAGCAGGTTGCCATCAACGCCATAGTGGCTGAATACAATGGTTGGTTTGTTGTTGATCCTGTTGGTTTCGATCCTCAGGAAGCCACCAACGATATTGAGGTACTCGTGTTCAGGATATCTTTCATCTTTCTTCCATCCACCGGCATGCTCATTGCTGGCAGGTCCGCAAGCAAACTCATAGGTTCCGGTTTTGGCATGCTTTGAAACGTATTGCCAATGCCTGTCGCCACAAACAACGAAGGTATTTTTGTCTCCAGCAATCATATTGCGAATGAGATTGCCTTCAAAACTAAAATTAGCATTTGAATGGTTGTCTTTTTTTTGAGGACGATCGGGGCCAATGATAGGAGTAGGGCTGATTAGTATTTTAAAGCTTGCATCTGACGCAGTATAGCCCTGCTTGAACCATTCCAACTGTTCTTTGCCCCAAATTGTCTTGTCAGGTCCGTCTGGCATTTCGTTGGGTTTTCTGAATTCCCTGACATCAAACAACCAAATCTCAACGTCTTTGCCCCAGCGGAAGCTGCGGTAGGGTTTGTCACTTGAAGGAACTTGTTGCCGAAATAATTCTACACCCTGTTTATAAGTGAAATCGCCCATGAATTGATTGGTTGATGCAGGATGGCAATCATTCATCCATGTATCATGATCATCCTTCATGAAATAACACGGGGTATTCTTATAAAAATCAACATAACCTTGGAGGCTGCTCATTCTCTGCCAATTCCATCTTGCAAGGGCAAGGTTTTTTGAGTTGTGGTCGTGGTACAAAACATCACCAGTATGCACCAAAAACTGTGGTTTAAGTTTCTCCATTGCTTTCATGATCTTGAACCCTCCCTCATTGGGAGCATCCTGGTCATTGTATTCATGGCAGGTGGTGACCATGAAATTAACCGGAATGGCATCATTTTTTTCTGCTGCTGTGCTGAAGCTTCCCTCCACCTGATTGGTGGCCTTATCATTGGTCTTGCCCATTACCCGTATTTCATAAGCAGTAAATGGTTTCAGCCCCTCTATCGCAAATTGGCATGTATAATCGGTTTCCTCGTCTACAGCCTTCCAGGATGTTTTATTCCAGTTGCCAGTACCTTTTATGCTATAGTGGATGCTGATAAAACCTTTTTTGCCTGGTACAGCACCATCCAATTGTTCTATTGTGGTGCCTGCCGGCATGTTTACCTGCACCTTTCTGTTAGGCCTGTCTTCTTTGTAAGTTGATTTGAAATAGGCAATATCATGCCACTCATTTTTTGTTTCATCAAAGTACAAAAATTCAGGTTTTTTGCCATTGTCAGAAACCCTGATGGCATCACGGGTCAATCTGGCCCAAACAACAGCTGAAGTAGCAGTGATTTCACCGATTTTTATACCTGTCGTAAAAAAAGGAAGATCCAAGGCAGACAAATGATCAAATGCCGGAATGGCTGCAATAATTCCCATTGAACTGTTCGCGATGAATTTTCTTCTTTTCATGATTGGTTTATATAGCATACAATTTACTCCAAACTCATCAGAATAAGCGAATGAGTTATTGTTGATATTTTTTACATTCGTTCAACAAATATCAACATGACTAAAAAGCTTTTCATGATCCTGATTGGATGCAAACCCAAAGGTCGTCACACAGAGCAACATGATATCTTTTTCGGTATTGCTGCTCAAATAAAGGATCTCATTCCTGAGATGTTGTCATTCTGGCCGGAAGCAGAAGGGGAAATGCATGTTGATGGATGGCGAGAAGTGACGCAGGTTGATGGCCAGGATATCAAAGTTTTCGGTCGGGATGAAGAGGTGCCTGAAGGTCATAAAGCATTATTTTTCATCAACCTTGGAGGATACAAAAAAGACGAGTTTGAGGAATTTCATTATAAAATGGTCGTTGCCGCTGCTGAGAAATCAACGGCAATCAAGGCAGCCAAGCAGACTGCTTTTTTCAAGCATACCCATTTTGAGGGAGCCAATTCCCATATTGATGATGAATATGGTGTTGATGTGGATGATGTATACAAAATAGAGGAAGTACTTTCTCCTTCAACATTGTCTAACTTCCAGATAGTCCTTGCTGATGCTGTTGTTGAAAAGCAGGATGAGCTCCATTTGGGATATTTCAAATTGTCTAAATTATAAACCTGCAGTTTGTTATCAAATTAAATACAAGATAAAGCGGTCTTCTTATTCCAGGATTTTCACCACCCTGGTGATTTTGCCATCAGCATTCACGCCCTCCAGTACAATCTGTAATCGCTTGCTGATATCATTGTTAAAGAACTGCACCTTGAACCTGGGGCTTTTCTTGTTGGTGATTACATAGGGATTCCAATACAGGGTTGTTCGAATGTCTGTATCATTGTTTTCTGCAGGGTTCTCATATTGGGGGTTGAAGAATTCCTTAAAACGGGTATAACCCACCAGCAAGGAGCTTTGCATGCTCTTGCTCGATTTGGAATTATCGCCTTTGAAATCACCCCCTTTTTTGGTGTAAATGGCTATTGCTCCACCACTGCCGCCACCCATCGATCCAAAAAAAGGTGGTCTGAATACCTTGACCATTGCGATGTCTTGAACGTTGATTGATTGGATGAAATCTGCCCCTACCTGCATTTGATCGAGATAGAGATCGGGTGTTGCACCTCTCCAGCTCATGGTTGTTGAAGCACCTGATCGGTTGATCATCAGTCCAGCCACCCTTCCTTGAAGATAGGAGATGATGTCAATGCCACCAAGGGCTGCAGGGTCATTGAGGAAATCAAATACCTGTGCATCACCGCCAGCAAAAAGTCCGCTTGCATACCTTTCATCTATTGCCTGCTCGTTTGACTTTGTCTTGGCTTTGATGATCACTTCCTGCAAGGTTTTATACGAGGATCTTTTTTTCCAATCTTCCTGCATTTGAAGAAAAGTATTCATTTTGGCGAGTGAAACACTGTCGTTCCAAAGATTAAGCATGTTTTCATCCTTTAGCTCAAGCAGTTTTCCTGAAGCTTTGAGCAGCCCGTTATCAAATTGAACCTGGGTGATTTCATTCAGCTTTTGGTTTTGATTGAAATTGTAAAAAATCCTGGCTGTGTCAAAGATGAACATGTTCTCACTCTGGAATAGTCCTTCTTTTGAGACTGGCTGAAAGATGAAATTCTTGCTGCTGTCCTTGTTTTGGATGATCAGGTTGAGCAACAGGTCGTTTGCACTGACTGTTTTTAAGCCATATACTTTGCCTGAAACCCTGATGATGTCTGTCTCTACAGGATACTTGATTTCAGGTGCAACAGAGGCCTTTAGCTTTTCCCAATTGAATTTTCTCCATCCGTTGGTCAGCATCACCAGGTCAAGGTTGGCAGTGACGGAGTCTGAGTCACTGGAAAGATAGTATCCAGGATTGTGAATTTTTCCTTTCAGTTCACTGCTTAACAAAAAGTCAGAGTAAATGGTATGGTTGGCCTGGCTGCTTTCCAATGAAGCATCCGTTACCGCAACAGACATGTTGGTTACTGTAGTGTCTGCAACAAAAATATCAAAAACGTTTTTGCCTTTTTTGGTGAGGTTTACAAGTTGAGGGATGAGTTTTGCACCAAATTCATGCTCCCTGTTGTTAACAAAGACAATCCTTTCAGCCAGGGGCAGCCAATCAGCATTGAACAAGGAGAACTGCAAAATTCCTGTATTCAATCCTTCAATAGGGATGTTGGCAGCAAGCAATGGCTTGTCTGCTATATTGAGGCTGACCTTGAAAAGAACAACCTGGTTCATGTGAACAAGCAGGTTTAGGCGCTTAAAATTCTCGGGTATATTTGCTGTTCTTTCAACTTTGACGTTTGCAAATTCATTGTTGGTTGTCACTGACAAGGTGATGCCTTCTTTTTGGTTGACAGGAATTACAATAATACCTGTATTGCCAGAAGGGTCTATCCACTTCAGTGAATAAGATTCACCAGCCTTGGGCGTCATCCTGAAACTCCCCATGCCATCATGCCTGACGTTGATGGTGTCAAGTGTTTTGCCCAATTGGTTTACCAATAGTCCCTTGATTTTGACAGGTTTGCCGAATTTATCAGTTGCCTTGAACGCCACCAGGCTCTTCAGCCCTGTTATCAGTTCTCCGCCCTCTGGGAAAACATGTACAAGGGTATTGTTTTCTGTTTTTGAAGGCTTAACAATGGTTTCATTGTTGTTGATCACGATGTCTCGCTCAAAACCAAAAGCAGGATCATCGTTCAGGCTCCAGCGCGTGTATACCTTCATTCGAATAACACTGCCTGTATAATCTGCGGGCAAGTCAAAACTTCCTTTGGCTGTAGATTGGAAAAGGGGGGCAACATGTTGGCGAATGAGCTTTCCTGCCTGATCAAACCATTCCATGTAAACGTTCTTGCTCAGCTTCGTAAGTCCTTGGTCATCAAGGATATAAATTTTATACCAAATGGTTTCTTCTTTGTTATAAATGGTTTTGTCAAAGTGCACATGGATTTTTTCCTTTGGGGACTGTTCTGCATAAACATTGATCATTGAATCAATCGCTTGCCCATGGGATGCTTTCATCACTAAAGAGGACAGGGCAACTAGAAAAAAGGTAATGAGCCTATACTTCATGATCTGGTGATTGTAGGTACTAAATTACGAAATGCCAGAAACTCTTTTGCATGGTATCCCAATTAATGTCTTTATTCTTTCATTCGTTCGCTGATGGCCATCACATTATATCCACACCCTGATCATTTGAATATGCACCCTAGGTAGGTAGCTTTGGAGAGTACAGATCATTTATTCATAAAACCTTTAAACTATTCATTATGTCAAACGGAAAAATTGTATTGGGCGTTTTAGCAGGTATCGCAGCAGGAACCCTTCTTGGCGTGTTGATTGCCCCTGATAAAGGTGCTGAAACACGCAGAAAAATCAGGCAAAAAGGAGATGACCTGGTTGAAGGAGTGAAGGATGGCATGACTTCGATTGTTGATGACGTTACCAATAAGTTTGATAAACTCAGGGGTAAGGCCAGAAAATCAGTGAACGAGGTGCTTGCCAGTACAGATTATGAGCATGCTGATTTATAGGTTCACCATTGTTTTTTGTGCTTCTTGTTTTGTTGTTGCCATTGGTTTTTGGGGTGAAAACAACCACCAGCAGTTCAATCTCATGAGCAAATTATAGAACAAAATCGGCAACATCAGCCCTGCTACAATGATCAGGGTCAGTACCAGCGGTGAAGGCAAATGATCAAATGCCATCAACAGGACGGTCCTTGTTGAAGCCATTAAAATGATTTGCATGCAATAGATGTGGATGGAATGGTATCCAATGATTCTCAGGTATCCCAGCAGATTGTATTTTCCCAGGAGAAAGGAGATGTTGATGGATAGAGCGCACCCTACCAATGCAATCACCACAAAGAACAGTGGCATTTTGTGTTCTATAAAATAATTACTGCCCTGCTGGATATTGATCGCTGCAAAGTTGTACTGCACCAGGCAAAAAATGGGCACCAGAATGAGCAGGAGAACAAACGATTCAAAATACCGTTTGTTCTCTTTTTTTCTGATGGTATTTGAGATGAGGTCGCCCAATGCAAAAAAAACATAGTATTGGAGGATGTCCATCGCAAAGCCGAGGTAGATGCCTTTTTGTCTTATCAGCGCCAACGCCGTATACATCAATATCCCGAGTGGTATTTGCATTTTCGAACTGAACTTGAATTTTATTTTAAGGATTGCATAAAGCATGCCCACAAAAAACAGGGTGTGTAAATACCAGAACTGTCCTGTTCTTCTTGGGTCAAAAATCAACCAGATATAATCGAGTGAATGGTGGCTGAAATTCGTGTATCCAGAAAAAGCTACTTGTAAACTGATCTGCAGGATTCCCCAAATGAACATGGGGTAAAGGATGTTCTGGAATCTTGAGAAATTGTATGACTTCAATCCCTTTTTCTCTAGACTTGAGGACAGGAAGATGCCGGATGTAATAAAAAAAAGCGGCATCCGGAATCCGAATAAAAATACATTCATATAGCCAATCATTGGGAACAGGTCAAAATTCAAGCCTGCATTCCGTAACATTTCGTAAGCATGGCGATAGGTTACCAATATGATGCTGATTCCCCTGTCGTAGTCTATCCAAGATTGTCTTTTGTTGTCAAGCAGTGCTGTATATGCTGCAGATAGTTTCATTGCCCCAAACATATTCAACCACGTCTGGGTTACTACTCATTTTGATCAGCAACGTATATGATATCCGTCATTTTTGAATCATATGGGGTTCTCTTCTTTGGTATTGTGGATAAGCAAGGGCATCATCTTCAACACTTGTTAAGTAGGTAATGAGTGCTTTCAGTTAAGGATGTTAAGTATTTATACTGAATTCGTTCATATAAGATTTGAATGCCCGATGGTTGTTCAATGAAAGGGTAATTTT
>CANHSD010000148.1 GCA_947463105.1 Chitinophagaceae bacterium | reverse complement strand
GTCTGCATAGCCCACCACTTCCATGGTGGCCTTGTCTGTTTCCACATCTGCCAGTACATCATCACTTTTGACCGTATCGCCTACGTTCTTGTTCCATTTGACGATTTTGCCCTCGGTCATTGTATCGCTGAGGAGAGGCATCCTGATCACTTCGGCCATATCCCTGTATATATTAAGGTTAATTAATGATTTTGAAGGCCGAAATTACGGCAAAATGAGGAAATCAACACGTCTGTTTGCAAAGATTTGCAGTGGTTTTCAGTAATCGAGGTCTAGATTGAGCTGGTCCCTCATTTCCTTGATGATGGGATAGCGTTCAATCATTTTGAAATACTGTTCTCTCAACGATAAAGGCTGATCCTTTACAACTTCCTCCAGATCCGCTGATGGATTCAGTTGAACCATAAACTGGACCTTGGGATTGTTGAAAAAGTCTTGCACATGGATGAGCAGTCCTACCTTTTCACTTTCTATGAATTGTTGTTGAATTCTGGTCTCAGCCATGATTTCAAAAACAAGCTCATCGATGATGGTTACCTTGGCCATTTTCAGGTTGCTCAAGCTGGTAACCTGGTTGTTTTCCTGCAGTTTCAGCAAATAAGCTGCCCATGCAGTATCCAGGCGTTCTTCATTCAGGGTAAATACCTCTGCCTGCTCCTGTTTTCTATTCTGGATCTGTTCCCTGATTTTTTTCAGTGAACCCAATCCGCCTGAAAGGGCCTCTGCAGGTGCTTTTGAAGGGGCAGTGATGGGGGCAGGCTTGGCCAATGGTTTTTCCGTTGGGGCTGTTAAAACAGGCGGGGATTCTTTGGCTTGAACGGTCGGGAGTGGATTTTCAATGACAAGCTTTGCTGAAGGTTTTGTTTTTTGCGGCGCGAAGGTAATTTGCCTGAACGCAACAGGTTTTATCTCATCAACCCGTTTTTTTTTTATTGCGCTCCCATCTTCTACCAGTGTGACAGCCTGTTTCAGGTGGGTTAATTTGATCAGGTGAAACTCGACATGCAGTTTCTTGTTCCTGGCCTGCTTGAATCCGATTTCAGCTTCATTGAGGATGTTGAGGGCACCTATCATGTAGGCGGGTGAGATCGATGCTGCTGCGGCGATGTACCGGTTCCGGAATCCTTCCACCACCTGTAACAGACTGATGGATCTTGGATCACGGCTGACCAGTAGATTCCTGAAAAACTCTGAAAGGTTGTTCAGGACCATGTCCCCATCGAACCCTTTCTTATCAATCTCATCATAAATGGTCAACACTCCCGGCAAGTCTTCGTTGTCCAGGAGGTCCAGCAATTTGAAGAAATAATCTTCGTCGAGCAAATTGAGGTGTTCGAGGGTATTGCTGTAGGTAAGGTTGGCATTGGTGAAGCTTACAATCTTGTCCAGGATGCTCAGGGCATCGCGCATGCAGCCATCGCTTTTTTGGGCAATGACATGAAGGGCTGTTGGTTCGGCTTTGATGTTTTCTTTGGTGGCTATTTCTTCCAAATGGGAGGCGATATCAGCAGGCGTGATGCGTTTGAAGTCAAAAATCTGGCACCGGGATAGGATGGTGGGGAGAATCTTGTGTTTTTCTGTTGTAGCGAGGATAAAAATCGCATGGGCAGGCGGTTCCTCGAGGGTTTTAAGAAAAGCATTGAATGCATTGGAGCTGAGCATGTGCACCTCATCAATGATATATATCTTGTATTTTCCTGCCTGTGGTGCAAAACGGACCTGTTCAATCAGGTCACGGATATCATCAACCGAATTGTTGCTTGCGGCATCCAGTTCATGGATATTGAAAGAGGCGCCATTGTTGAAGGATTGACAAGAGTTGCAGGTGTCGCAGGCCTCGCCATCCTTGCCCAAGTTTTCGCAGTTGATGGTTTTGGCCAGGATCCTGGCACAGGTTGTTTTGCCCACGCCCCTTGGTCCGCAGAACAAAAATGCATGCGCAAGATGTTGTTGAAGGATCGCATTTTTCAGGGTAGTGGTGATATGGGATTGTCCCACCACAGTTGAGAAATGTTGCGGCCTGTACTTTCTTGCTGAAACAACGAAATTTTCCATCGGGTGCAATTTAAGGAAAATGGTTTAGGCCTTCGTCGGTTTAAAACTGATTCGATGTAGATTTTTTCTATTAATTTAGGAATCTCAACCCCTTCAACCCCTTCAACCCCTTCAACCTCTCTCCCATGGACCAATACATCCTCTCCCTCGACCAAGGCACCACCAGTTCACGCGCCATTCTTTTTGACGTCAATGGATCGATTGCTGCAGTTGCCCAAAAAGAATTTACCCAGTATTTTCCTCAACCCGGTTGGGTTGAGCATGACCCGATGGAAATTTGGGTCAGTCAGGCTTCTGTTGCCAAAGAGGCGATGCTTACACTGGGATTGAAATCACCTGCAGTGGCCGCCATCGGCATCACCAACCAAAGGGAAACCACCTTGCTGTGGGATCGCCAAACAGGTATGCCTGTTTACAATGCCATTGTATGGCAAGACAGGAGAACCGCTGCGTATTGTGATCAATTGAGGGCTGATGGGAAGGCTGAGATGATCAAAGAAAAGACCGGGTTGGTGGTAGATGCTTATTTCTCTGGCACCAAACTGAAGTGGATCCTGGACAATGTGGATGGTGCAAGGGAAAGGGCCGAGAAAGGAGAACTTGCATTTGGTACTGTTGATACCTGGCTGTTGTGGAAACTCACAGAAGGGAAAGTGCATGCAACCGATGTCAGCAATGCATCAAGAACCATGATGTTTGATCTGCAGAAATTGGATTGGGATAATGAATTGCTTTCCTTGCTGAACATCCCCAGGGCAGTGCTTCCTGAAGTGAAAAGCAACAGTGAAGTATATGGATATGCATCAGCCATTGGCATGCCTGAAGTGCCCGTTGCAGGAATGGCAGGTGACCAGCAGTCGGCCCTGTTTGGTCAGATGTGTACAGGTGTTGGGATGGTTAAAAATACTTACGGTACGGGTTGTTTCATGCTGATGAACACCGGCACCAAGGCTGTTAAATCAAACAACAATCTCCTTACAACAGTGGCCTGGCAAATCAATGGTGTTACTCATTATGCCTTGGAAGGAAGTGTGTTTATTGCAGGTGCTGCCGTTCAGTGGTTAAGGGACGGGCTGAAAATAATCCGCAATTCAAACGAAGTTCAGTCACTGGCCTCTTCCGTGAGCAGTGCAGATGGGGTTGTCGTTGTTCCTGCATTTTCAGGCCTCGGTGCACCACACTGGAATCCCTATGCCCGGGGAACTATTTTTGGAATCACAAGGGGAACCACTGATGCGCATATCGCGAGGGCTACACTGGAAAGCATCGCTTATCAGACCTATGATGTGCTGAAAGCCATGGAATCTGATGCCGGCCTACCCATCGCAGAACTCAGGGTGGATGGGGGCGCAACCATCAATGATCTGCTCATGCAGTTTCAGTCTGACATCCTTTCCGTTAAAGTGTTGAGGCCTGAAGTCATTGAAACAACAGCCCTGGGGGCGGCTTACCTTGCTGGACTGGCAGTTGGTTTTTGGAGCAATGTAGAAGCCATTTCATCTCAATGGAAAGTCTCAGGGCAATTCATTCCATTGATGGATGAAGCTGAGAAAAAGACCCATATCGACAATTGGCAAAGGGCAGTAAAGGCTGTATTGGCCTGGTCTGCACCCAATAATTGATATTTCATCTAAATGATCATGTGAATAGACAAAGTGCCATAAAGCGATTGGAAGCCACCACAACCTGGGATATGGTTGTGATTGGTGGTGGGGCAACCGGGCTGGGCATTGCCGTTGATGCTTCCCAAAGAGGGTTCAAGGTATTGCTCTTGGAAAAAAATGATTTTGCCAAAGGTACATCCAGCCGGAGCACCAAGCTTGTCCATGGTGGAGTCAGGTACCTCGCCCAGGGCAACATCAAGTTGGTGATTGAAGCCCTTCGGGAAAGGGCTTTTTTGCTGGCCAATGCACCACACCTCACGCGTGTTCAGGAATTTATTATCCCCGTTTATTCATGTATTGACAAATGGTTTTATGGCATTGGTCTATTAATATATGAACTGATGGCCCAAAAACGAAGCCTCGGTCATACCAGGATCTTGGGTAAAAAAGAATTGTTTGCTGCATTGCCATCGCTAAAAAAGAAAGGGCTTAAGGGTGGAGTAGCCTATTCCGACGGGCAGTTTGATGACGCAAGGCTGGCCATTGCTCTTGCCAGAACAGCCGATGATTTGGGTGGAACCCTTTTGAATTATGTCAATGTAACCGGGCTCGTCAAGGAAAATGGGAAACTGGTTGGCCTAAAAGCCCAGGACGTGCTGAATGGAAAGGAATACGCAATCAGCACAAAAGTGGTGATCAACGCAACGGGTGTTTTTGTAGACAATATTCTTGACATGGATGATCCTGATGCACCAGCAGCAGTCATGCCCTCACAGGGAGTCCACCTGGTGGTCAGCAAAGATTTTTTCCCAGGTGATGTGGCATTGATGATACCCAAAACGGAAGATGGCAGGGTCTTGTTTGCCCTTCCATGGCAGGATGCCTTGGTGATTGGCACCACTGATACACCACTCGATGCGATCAGCGATGAACCCATGGCCCTGGAAACAGAAATTGATTTCATCATCAATCATTTCAATGCTTATAACACAATAAACATCACCCGTAAAGATATTATGTCAGTTTTTGCAGGATTAAGGCCGCTGGTCAAAACCTTGAACAAAGGGAGCACAGCCCTGGCATCAAGGGACCATACCATTCTGGTTTCTTCCAGCAACCTGATTACCATCACCGGTGGAAAATGGACAACGTACCGGAAGATGGCAAAAGATGCAGTCAACAATGCTGCATTTGTGGCCAAGTTTCCAATCGTTAAATGTGCCACCAGACACCTGCGATTGCATGGTTATGACAACAATATCCTGTATGGGAGTGAGTTTTACGCTTACGGGTCAGATGCAGTGCTTATCAGACAAATGATCTCTGATGATTCCTCAATGGGTGAGCGCATTCATCCCTCACACAATTACTGCAAGGCAGAGTTGGTTTGGGCAGTGTCCAATGAAATGGCCATGACAGTAGAGGATATCCTGGCAAGAAGATCCCGGATGTTGTTTGTGGATGCCAGGGCGGCCATTGCATCTGCCGAGCCTGTGGCAACGCTGATGGCGGAGCAATTGGGCATGGATGCTGCCTGGAAGGAAGAGCAGGTTAGTCGTTTCCATGAAATGGCAGAACAGTACCTGGGCTGATGCAGGAAGCCAAAAAATCCTTATTTTACCATTAAATATTGAAGATATGAGCCCATTTGTAGCTGAACTCACCGGAACTGCAGTATTGATTACCCTTGGATCAGGCGTTGTTGCCAATGTATTGTTGGACAAGACCAAAGGCAATAATTCCGGCCTTGTTGTGATTGCCCTTGCCTGGGCCATTGCAGTATTTGTGGGGGTGTATATTTCCGCAGATATCAGTGGCGCCCATTTGAATCCGGCAGTAACCATTGGCCTTGCCGTGGCGGGTAAATTCAGCTGGAGTGAAGTGCCATCCTACTTGCTTGCCCAGCTATTGGGTGCTTTTATTGGTTCCGTTCTGGGATGGCTGACATACAAAGACCATTTCGCAGCAACAAAAGATCCTTCTCTGCTGCTGGCTGTTTTTTCAACAGGGCCCGCCATCAGAAAGCCTTTCAGCAATTTGCTGACCGAGACCATTGCTACTTTTATTTTCATGCTTTCCATCTTTTATATCCAAAAGGGCGAAGTAAAACTAGGAGCGTTGGATGCCCTTCCGGTTTCATTGCTGGTGCTGGGCATTGGGCTTAGCATGGGTGGTCCGACAGGGTATGCCATTAATCCCGCAAGGGACCTTGGGCCACGCATTGCCCATGCCATCCTTCCCATCCCCAACAAAGGGAGCAGTGATTGGGAATATGCGGCCATTCCGGTTGTTGGTCCCCTGCTGGGAGCGGTCTTGGCGGCGATTCTTTATGGCTTCCTTTGATTGATTTTAACGAATGTGAGAAAATTGTTGTGTGCAATTTTTCTAATCATCCCATCCTGCTTACCTTTGCGGCCGGAAATCGACTTTTATCCAATTTAAACAATAATCATGTCCAGCAGAGGTAAAATCAAACAAGTGATCGGTGCGGTGGTTGACGTTCAGTTCGAAGGTCAGCTCCCAGAGATCTACAACGCTCTTGAGATCAAAAGAGAAAATGGCGATACGCTTGTCATGGAGGTGCAGCAGCACCTTGGAGAAGACAGCGTAAGGTGTGTTGCCATGGACGGAACCGAAGGTCTCGTAAGGGGTACAGAAGTCCTTGATACAGGAAGGGCCATCTCAATGCCTACTGGTGCAGCCATCAATGGCCGTCTATTCAATGTTACAGGAGATCCTATCGATGGATTGCCTGCAGTTTCCAAAGAAAACGGAAGGGCAATACATGCCAAACCTCCAAGATTTGAAGACCTGAGTACAGCCTCTGAAATACTTTTCACTGGTATCAAGGTAATCGACCTTATCGAGCCTTATGCAAAGGGTGGGAAGATCGGTTTGTTTGGTGGTGCTGGTGTGGGAAAGACGGTATTGATCCAGGAATTGATCAACAACATCGCAAAAGGGCACGGCGGTTTGTCTGTTTTCGCAGGTGTGGGTGAGCGTACCCGTGAGGGAAATGATTTGCTGAGAGAG
Source organism: Chitinophagaceae bacterium (assembly GCA_947463105.1). GTDB lineage: Bacteria > Bacteroidota > Bacteroidia > Chitinophagales > Chitinophagaceae > Pollutibacter. The sequence goes on along the minus strand of CANHSD010000148.1, from coordinate 159 downwards.
ATGATTGAAGCCGATATCATGAAATATGGTGACGATTTCAAGCATAGCATGGAAGAAGGTGGATGGGACTTGGACAAGGTGGACATGGAGAGCTTGAAAGATTCAAAAGCAACATTTGTTTTCGGTCAGATGAATGAGCCTCCTGGAGCCCGTGCAAGG
>CANHSD010000147.1 GCA_947463105.1 Chitinophagaceae bacterium | reverse complement strand
TGACCCTCGTTACTCCCAGGATGATGCTGAAAAATACTTCAACAATCCCAAAGTAAACAAGAGATACAAGCTCAAGGTCAACTAAACAATTGCAGTCTATTGGTAACCGAGAATCTTGAGCATGCTCTGAGCTGTTTGCTCTTTTGCATAAACCCAATCATGCAGTTTACCATGTTTGTCCTTTCCTACAATGATATGTTTGGGTGATGGGATCATGCAATGTTTGATTCCGCCATATCCACTGATTTGGTCTTGATAAGCCCCTGTGTGGAAGAAGCCAAGATAAAGTGGTTCTTTTGAATCATCTCCGGTTATCTTGGGTAAGAACACTTCATTGATGTGCTCCTCGGAATCATAGTAATCATGGCTGTCGCAGGTAAGCCCACCCAACACTACCCGTTGGTATTCATTCTGCCATTTATTGATGGGCAGCATCAGGAACTTCTCTCCTATACCCCAGGTATCAGGTAAGGTTGTGATAAAGGAAGAGTCTATCATGTACCAGATCTCCCTATCATTCTGGACCTTCTCCGCCAACACTGAATAGACATGAGCCATGCTTTCGCCAACAGTGAAGCTTCCGAATTCCGTGAAAATATTTGGCATCGGAACCTTGGCTTTTTTACAGGCTTTTTTAATGGTGCCCACAATCTCATTGATCATAAATCCGTAATCATATTCAAAACCCAATGAATGCTTGATGGGAAAACCACCACCAATATTAATGGAATCCAACTCCGGGCATATCTTTTTTAACTGGCAATAAAGGTTGATTACTTTGTTCAACTCACTCCAATAGTAGATATCGTCTTTTATGCCTTTGTTGAGGAAAATATGCAACATTTTCAACTGAAATTTTTCCTCATACCCTTCTATCTGGTCTACATAAAACTCCAAAATATCTTTGGCCCTGATACCAAGACGGGAGGTATAAAAGGGGAAATTGGGTTCCTCCTCGGCGGCAACACGGATGCCCAATTTAAATGGAACCCTGACGCCCCTTTTGTAACGGTCAAGCTCTTCCTTGTTGTCAAGAATAGGAATGACGTTTTTAAACCCTGTATTGATCAGACGGGAAATGCGTGATGTATATGTTTTCTGCTTGAAACCATTACAGATGATAAATGTATCCTTGGTTATTTTCTTTCTTTTGTACAGGTTATTGATGATTTCAATATCATAAGCAAAAGAAGTTTCCAAGTGAATGTCATGCTGCAATGCCTCTTCAACAACAAACGAAAAATGAGAACTTTTGGTACAATAACAATAATGATATTTCCCTTCGTAATTGTGTTTCTTGAATGCCTTCTGGAACAAGTCCTTGGCCTTGTTGATCTGAGAGCCTATTTTAGGGAGATAGGTAAGCTTTAAAGGTGTACCATACTTGTCAATGATGGCTTTCAAGTCAAGATCATTAAAATGGAGGTATCCATCTTTTGTAACAAAGCCTTCCTGTGGAAAATAAAATGTCTGTTTGACAAGGTCTGTATAGGTATTGCTCATTTTACCGATTCGGTCTGTTTAAGTTGTTGAATTACAAAGAGGAACAAAATTAATTTTTTTCAGCGTCATATAATAAAAAACCGGATGTTTATTTGACATCCGGTTTACTGATTGCATCAGTATATACTATTTTACAGAATCAACCAATTGCTTGAAAGACTCAGGGTTGTTCATGGCAAGATCTGCAAGCACCTTGCGATCGAGATCAATTCCTTTGACTTTAAGCTTGTTGATGAACTCAGAATATTTCATTCCTTCTTCCCTGACTGCTGCATTGATACGAACAATCCAGAGACTACGGTAGTCTCTTTTCTTGAGTTTACGACCAACATAGCTATAGGTAAGGCCTTTCTCGAGAACGTTTTTGGCTACTGTATAAACATTTTTCCTTTTTCCGTAGAATCCTTTCGCCTGCTTAAGAATTCTTTTCTTGCGGGCCCTGGAGGCTACCGCATTTTTTGAACGTGGCATATTGTAATGAGTTTAAATTTGAAGTAATGAAAAAGGCCTTATTTCAGGCGAAGGAGTCTTTTTACGAAATCAAGATTGGCATGATGAACAACACCTTGAACGCGAAGTGCTCGTTTGCGTTTGTTGGTTTTCTTGGTGAGCAAGTGACCTCGTGTAGGCTTTCTGTAAGTGATCTTTCCGCTGCCGGTGATCTTAAAAGTTTTTTTTGCCCTTGAATGGGTTTTAACTTTTGGCATGAGTTTATTTTTAAATTTACCCCTACTGGTGCCTTCGAACAGACGAAGAACTTGTGGAACCTTTTGGGAATAGTTTTCAGTCTTTCAACTGAAAGGAGTGCAAAATTATATGATTTTGGGGATAAACAAGCAATTTATCCCCAAAAAATCCTGATTACTGTTTTTTGGCTGTCCAGGTATTGTTTTCACTGTTGTAATCAGGGAAAACTTTGTCTGGATCAATGGTCACTTTCAGCATCTCTTCATTTACCCGAATCCTTGTTTTAAAAACACCACCATTTTGCCAAATTTCAACTGGAAGCTTAACCCTTCCCTTGTTTCCGGAAACAGTTTCATATTCAATCACAACTGGCATGGCTGCTTTTTCCATGTTTTCAATGGTAATGATGGCGCCATTTTTGGCATTGTTGCCCTGGTACTCAACATTGGTGATGGCCTGATCCAATCTCCAGTTTTCAAGAAACATGGCTTTCCAAAACCATCCCAAATCCTCTCCTACGCCATTTTCCATGCTCCTGAAGAAATCCCAGGGCGATGGATGTTTGAAAGACCAATCACGGATGTATTTTTTAAACGCAGAATCGAATCGTTTTGGACCTACGATTTGTTCTCTCAACAAAGTAAGCGCAAAACCGGGCTTCATATACAGTGAAAGCCCTATGTTGGCCTCTTTCAGTGCATCTGGTGTTTTCATGATGGATTCAGACCTATCACTGTACATGAACTTCGCCATGTTGTGAGCGTTGGATTCTTTTGAGGCATATTCACCATTGTTAAAGTCCTGGGATGCGATATCATTGATAAAAGTGTTGAATCCTTCGTCCATCCAGCCATATTTTCTTTCGTTGCTTCCTACAATCATGGGGAACCAGGTATGTCCAAACTCATGATCGGTTACACCCCAGAGGCCGCCTGTTTTTGCGGTAGATCCACAGAAAACAATACCGGGGTACTCCATTCCGCCAATATTACTGGCTACATTGGTAGCAATCGGATAAGGGTATTCGAACCATCTTTTGGAATAGTTCTCAATGCTTGCCTTGGTATATTCAGTACTTCTTCCCCAGGCGTTTTTACCATCTGAGCTGCTTGGATAAACAGATTGGGCCAAGGCTTTTTTACCACTGGGAAGATTAATCCTTGCAGCGTCCCAGATGAATGAGGTTGAGGAAGCCCAGGCAAAATCCCTTGAATTGACTATTGAATACTTCCAGGTAAGTTTTGCCACAGAAGGTCTTGAAGAAGGATTTTTGATTTCCTCCTTGCTCCTGATCAGCACTGTTTCATCACTTTGGTGGGCTTTCTGGTATCTTTTCAATTGTTCAGCTGTCATCACTTCTGAAGGATTGAGCAGGTCACCGGAGGCAACAACAACATGGGTCGCAGGCGCTGTGATGGAGACGTCAAAATTTCCATATTCAAGATAGAATTCACTTGCGCCCAGGTATGGAAGGGTATTCCATCCTTGGATATCATCGAAAACACAAATACGGGGATACCATTGTGCAATGGCATAAATGTTACCATCAGCATTTTTCAGGATACCTGTTCTGTCTGCACCATATTCAGGAACAATATAGGCATAGTCTATCTTTACCACTACTTTATCTCCTCCTGCCTTCAACAGTTTTGGAAGGTCAACCCTCATTCGTGTGTCTGTGATTTCAGGTTCAACAACAGTTTCTGTGGTCTTTCCTCCTGTAGAAGAAATTATTCTTACTGATTTAATAGTATACCCACCTTCGAATGGGGCGGCTGCATTTCCATATCTGCTTCTGCCAGCAACAGGGAGTTTTGCAAAACCCCTTGAATTGGGATTGAAAAGGTTCTGATCCAGTTGAAACCACAGAAAATTAAGGTTGTGGGGACTGTTATTGGAATAGGTCAGCGTTACTGATCCTGTAATCTGGTTGTTCTGGTCATTCAGTTCGGTACTGATCTTGTAATCAGCCTTATTTTGCCAATAGGCCTTTCCCGGCTCACCGTTTCCTGACCGGCTAAGACTACCATATTGTTTGTAAAAAAGCGGATTGAAAAGTTCATTGGCATCAAATTTGGATACAGGCTTTTCCTGACCCTGAGCAAATGAGAATGTGATGGAACACAAAAAAGCCACGAGAGCAATAGAGATTTTTTTAAACATACCTGTGAATTGAGAATTGATTTATTTTAAGCTTTCCAACAATTGTTTTGACTTGAGTTTTATTTCCTGATCTTCTTTGGTTTTTGCAGGCAATTTCAGCTGATAATTGAGCAGTTCAATCGCTTGCAAGGATTTACCCATTTTTTTATAAGCCATGGCGAGATCATGGTTATTCACAATGAAACCTGGGTCTAATTTACGGGCTTTTTCATAAAGTGAAATGGCTTCTTCAGCAGATGCTGCGGGAAAGCCCTTGTTCATTAATTTGAGTGCAGCCCTTGCCGCAGGATTCAATGAGGAAACCTCATCATTCCATTTTGCCAATGTATATATGGCTTTTGTATAAGTAGGATCGATGGACAATGCCTTATCTGTCTTTTGCCGTAGCTGCATGGTTAGCCTTGTTTTATCCTTAATGGAGGCATATTCTATCATTTTACCAATGACCATTGCATTGGCATATTGAACATCTGCTCTGTTGGAGTCAAGGGCGTATGCTTTTTCTGCGTATTTAGTGGCCAACTGATACATAGACTTGCTTTCTTCTGCCTTGGCGATTGATTGTCCCTCCATACAATACAACTCAGCCAGCCGAACAAGAATGGTAATATTGGCAGGATCATTGATCACCATGGATTCGTATTTTTTGATGGCTTCCATGGTCTTGAATTGGCGTTCCAACAGTCTTGCTTCATCAATTGATGGAGATTGTTGCGCAAACAAGTGAACAGTAAAAAGTAACAGTAGCGTAAGAAGGTAGTTATATTTCATTTGTTCGCTTTTTTAAGTGTACTCCAACCTGACCCATAAATCCCTCAATTGGAGGATTTGATTTGAGGATGCTGATTTCAATTTCAACAGCAAGAGGAAAACTTTCTGCAATAGCCATGCATAACTTATCAGCCACTACTTCCAACAATTGCTCCGTTGTCGAAAAGACTTCCTTTACCAAGCTGAATACAGCTGCATAATCGATGGTGTTTGTTAATGTTATAATGGGTTGCCTGTTGTCTATCCCTACAACAATATTGATGATAAAATCAGTACCACACTTGTTTTCCAATGGATGAACCCCATGATAACCAAACAATTTAATATCTTTTAGGATGATGTTCATGGTCAATTGCCAAAAAAGAGGTAAGCTACAAAAATGGCTGTAATAATACCCACCAGGTCGGCCAATAACATGCTTGGTATGGAGTAACGGGTATTTTTAATGCCCACAGATCCAAAGTAGACAGCAATTACATAAAAAGTAGTATCACTGCTCCCCTGAAAAATTGCGGATAATCTGCCAGCAAAAGAATCGGCACCATAGGTTGTCATGGTATCTACCATCATGGCCCTGGAGCCACTCCCACTCAATGGTTTCATCATCGCAGTTGGAAGCGCTGAAACAAACTGCGTATCCATCCCCATGTAAGAAAATACAGTTTTCATTCCACCTGTGATGAATTCAAAAGCGCCAGAGGTACGCAATACACTGATGGCAACAAGCATGGCAACCAGATACGGAATGATCTTGATGGCAATCTCAAAACCGCCTTTGGCTCCTTCAATGAATGACTCAAAAACATTGACTTTTTTATAAACCCCTCCGGTCAAGAAGACAAGAAAAATAAAGAGAATCAGCCCATTGCTCAATATCGTTGAAAAAGATTCGATTTGCACTTGAGACAGGAATATCTTGAGGTAGGCAATCAAAAGCCCAATGAGCAATGAGATACCTCCTATCCATGCCAGTATGACCGGTTGGAATAAATTGATTTTTTGCCTGATGGATACAATGGTAAGCGCAGCAACTGTGGCTGCAAAAGTGGCAATCATGCAGGGGATAAAGATATCGGTTGGATTGGCGGATGGAGGAGAAACAGCGGCCCTCATGGCGATGATGCTGATAGGAATCAGGGTGAGGCCTGAAGCATGCAGTACCAAAAACATGATTTGGGCATTGCTGGCTGTTTCTTTGCTGGGATTAAGGGTTTGAAGACTTTCCATGGCTTTTAGGCCAAAGGGCGTTGCTGCATTGTCCAATCCGAGTAAATTGGCGGAAAAATTCATCATCATGTGACCGTAGGCAGGGTGTTTGGGCGGAATTTCTGGAAAAAGTTTGCTGAAAAAAGGTGCAACAAGTTTAGAAAGAAAGCGAATGGCTCCTGCCTTCTCTCCTATATTCATGAATCCAAGGAACAATGTCATGATACCAATCAACTTAAACGAAAGATCAACGCTATCATTGGCTGACTTAAAAATACCTTCAGTAACGGCTTTGAAAATCAGGGGATCACCAGTGATTATCCATTTACCTAGTGCAATGGCAAAAGCGATGATGAAAAAAAAGAACCAGATATAATTTAAGGCCATTGGTGGGTGATTGCTTTGAATGTTATTCCAACAAAGGATGCCCTTATCGCATCATTCGCACTATCTTTGCCACGCAAAATCAAAACTATGGCATTACAGGCTGGCATTGTCGGATTACCAAATGTAGGAAAATCAACCCTATTTAATGCACTTAGCAGTGCAAAAGC
>CANHSD010000146.1 GCA_947463105.1 Chitinophagaceae bacterium | reverse complement strand
GAGGAGGTTGAATGGTGCAGCAGGCTAGGGAAACTGGGCAAATTGGTCATGTTTGGTGATCTGCAAATTATTCACCTGATTGGTCAATCCATTCAGGAGGCTTCTGGTGCTGCCGATAACAGTTATACAACCCTCACAGACAAAAAGGGGTTTCAGTTGATGGTTTCCAATCACCTGAGAATCAGAAAGCAATATGGTATTTTCTGGTTATTTTTTCAGCTCCTCAACCATGCTTGGGCTATTCCATTTTCCATGGTTATAGGCTTGATCGACTATATGATAAAGGGTAAATCACTTAAAGATGGCTATTCAAAATGGCATGGATTTTCATCCAATATTGTAAGGCTTTGGGGCTTGATGCCCCAACTGATAAAGCCTGAAAATCATTTTTTCAAATACTTGTGATCGGATCGATTTATCTGTTAAGGAGGCCAAGTATCGCATCTATCCTGAACTGAATTACTTTCCAGGATTGTGCAGCCTTCCCCATGATTGCATACTTGATTCCCAATACTACTGCCGCGCCCAGCTTGAAACAGTATTCAATCAACTTCATTGTATAGCTCAGCGAAGAGATAGAGAGGGTTCTTACCCTTTCGCCACGGCCAATACCGCTGGCAACCCTGTACAAATATTCCTTTGTGAGTTTATTGGTCTCTACCACATGGTAAACAATGATGTTGGGGTCGTAGTATATTTCTTGTCCAAGTCCAATAACCTTGTAAAACAGTTCCTTTCCCTCACCCCCAATCCTCAATGTTCCCTTCACGCCAGGAAGCGTTGTGTTGAATCCTCCAATCTGATCAAAAACAGATTTTTTGATAACCATGTTGGATTCAAGGGGGTATTTCCCTTTTTTGAATGCACAGGGAACACTAGCGTAATCAAAGTTCCCAACAAGTGAAGAAACATAGTAACTCATCCAAACGGGTTTCTCCGGGATGTACTTGGGGATTATTTTCCCCCCAAAGCCAACAATAGCAGGCTTTTCCTGTGTATGTTTGATGATGTTCGCAACAAAATCCGGAAAAGCAACTGCATCATCATCGATAAAACAAAGCCAATCAGTCTTGGCATGAGCAGCACCTGTATTTCTTGCAAAGGATGCTCCTTGTTGGTGTTCGGTCAGGTATTGAAAATTGCCATCCGGATGGTGTTCTCTCCAGGTGTTATATACTGTGGGCGTTCCATCTGTAGAGTTGTTGTCTACCAGCATCACTTCAAAATCTGAGAGGCTGGTAGTTTGGTTGTACAAACTGTCCAACGCGTCTCCAATGTATTGAGCACGGTTATAACTGCAAATAACAATGGAGAGTTTCATCGTCTGAATGGATTACGCATTCTTTTTTTGTTTTCTGAATTCGATGAAACCAATGGCAAACAAGAAAGTCCAAAGAAAGATTGACGCTGTATTGGAAACCAATTTAGCTGTTGCAATGGAAGCAGGTTTGAGCTCAAATCGGATCTCATGTTTGCCGGGAGGAATGGCCAGCGCCCGCAATACATAATTGACTTTTATGATCGGAACTTCCTTGTTGTCGATGAAGGCTTTCCATCCAAAGGGATAGTAAACCTCACTGAAAACGGCCAATTGTTTTGTATTGGTGGTCGCGCTATAGCTGATCTCATCATTGCGGTTGGCAACCAGTTGAATGGATGCAGTGCTGTCAAAAACTATTCCATCAAGCTCACTGGTTTTGTCTTTTTCTTCCACAATGGCGGTGTCTTTAGGATTGAAAAAGCTGAGGGCACTCATCACTTCAGCTGGTCCTTTTTTAACATCAATTCCTTTTACAAACCAGGCATTGCCAAGGGCTTCCTGATTGGGTACGGTATCTGTTGCCATGTTGCCCGTGATGATGTATTTTGTGTTCATCATGTTGGCAGTTGGACGGCAGTCTGGAAATTTATACCATTGGTTTTCAATGAGGTCTTGGTAAATGCTCAGCTTGGCAGGATTGTAGCCGCCAACTGATTTATGGTGATAGGCTATCAGGGCTCCTTCATTAAAAGCCTTTTGAACACCACCCCTAAGGTCCAGTACACGATAGCTGCTCTTGTCTTTTTTGAGGGCAATGTCCAGCTCTGTGAGCGTAAAAACATTTTCATTTTCATCGGCTTCAATGAACTGTTCATGCTTCAGGTATTTGGTATTGACCTGGAACAAATCAATCAGGGTCAGCAATCCTATGGCAGAGACAAAAATTGTTTTGCTGATGCTTTTTTTAGCTACCAGGAAGATCAAAAGAACGGCAAGTCCCATGAAAATGAAGCCTCTTGAGAGGTCAGACAAGATCATGCCTTTTCTGTCGGCAGCCAACGCATCCGTAAATGACCTGACAGGCTCAAGAAATGCGGCACGCTGGTTCTGGTCGGGAATTTGCATCACCTGGCTCATCAATTGCTTGTCGCCTTCAGTTTTAAAGTCGGAAGTCATGTAGAGGAAAAGAACAACACCCAAAACCAATCCTAATCCGATAAATCCTGTACGGTATTTCTTGAATATCTCTTTGAAGTTATTTTCATTGGTCATTGCCTCCATGCCATACAAGGCCATGATGCCTACCAAAAGGGTAGGGATGACCATGATCATGCTTGGCGCCCTGAATTTATTGTAAAGGGGGAGGTAGTCAAGCATGAACGTATTAAAAGCCAGAAAATAAGATCCTGCTGCCAACAAGATGGAAAAAACAAGGGTTGCCAAAATCCACCACCTGTTTGGATTGGCTTTCATGCCAAGGCCAATAAATGCGAAAAAGCAGATCAGGATACCAATGTATGGAGGTCCGGCGGTGAAGCCAATTCCTCCCCAGTAAAACTGCATGAATGATTGGAGCTGTTGTGCAATTTCCTGTGGCATTTGTTGCAATGCTTCAACAGCTTTTGTCTTTTCAAGGTCAACTGTATTGGGGTCGCTTGATCCGCCATAGATGTTGGGGAACATCAACACCAGTGATTCAGACAGGTACATGCTATAACTCATGGCATATTCTGCGCTCAGTCCGGTTGATGATGCTTTTCCTTCCTTGATGGCCAAAGCGCTTCCGCCCCTGATGGATGCCTTTCCATATTCTGCAGTGCTGACCAGCATTACTGCGTTGACGGCCAATCCAATCAATCCGGAGGCAAGTCCGAATCCAATGGTTTTTAGCACATGGGCATAGTCTTTTTCCTTCAGCCAAATAACCAGATAAAACAGTGACATAAACAAGACGATGATCATGCCATAATAATTGATTTGAAGGTGGTTGGCCTGAACAAACAATGCAGTGGCAATGGCTGTCATCAAGGCACCTATCAGGTATTTGCGTTTGAAAATCAGGAGTACCGATCCGATAAACAAGGGCAGGTATCCGATGGCATGCATTTTGGTCATGTGCCCAACGGTAACAATGATCGGATTATAGGTAGCATAGCTATAGGCCAATCCGCCGATAATGCTCACCATGGTACTAAACCCAAGTACCTGTGCCAGAAAATAAAAGCAAATGCTGGCCAGGAAAAACAATCCAACAGGTTCGGTAAGTTTCAGGGTAAACAAGGCATCAAGTCCACCAATGGAGTATGCGCTCACTGGGATTCCCGTAATTTGATAGGTGGGCATTCCGCCAAACATGCTGTTGGTCCACAGCGGTGTTATTCCATTTTTTTCTCTGTATTCAAGGGCATCCTGTGCCATCCCCTTCCATTGGGTTACGTCAGATTGTTGCAGTACCTTACCCTCCAGTGCTGGTTTACAGTAGATAACAGCAACAATGAGAAATACTGCAACAGCAATCAGGTGAGGGTAGATGGCCTTGAAATTGATTGTTTTCATTGATTTTATTTATGCTTGAGAAAGACAAATATATTGATAAACACTTTATCCCTTTTTGTTTTGTAGGCTAAATCATCGCAAAACTGGGGGTAAAAAATGTTTTCTTTTCTATGAAGATGAAGAAGTTGAATTTTAATGTTGATGTAGAGAACAAGTGAGCAAAGTTTTTCGTAAATTGATTTCACTTCCAATTGTTCTAGCATATTTAACTCCATTTAGAAGGGTATTTTCACTTCAACCCCTTCCAACTCCTTTAACTTCTTAAACCTTTTGACATGGCCTTCATCAAAGAATTCAAAGAATTTGCCCTTAAAGGAAACCTCGTAGACATTGCTGTAGCTTTTGTTATGGGAGGTGCTTTTGGGAAACTGGTATCAACCTTTACGGAGAAGCTTATAGCTCCATTGATTGGATTATTGACGGGTGGTACCAATTTTTATGATAAGAAGCTGGTGCTCAAATCTGCGGTGGCAGAGGTCAAAGATCCGGAGGGCAAGATAGTAGTGCCCCATGGTGATGAGGTTGCCTTGGAGTGGGGTGCCTTTGTTACTGTTATCATCGACTTTTTGATTGTGGCCTTTGTCATGTTTCTGGTCATCAAGGGCATCAATGCACTCAAAAAGAAAGAAGCTCAAGCACCGGCTGGTCCTGCATCGCTATCAACCACTGAAACGCTGTTGACAGAAATACGGGATGCCCTGAAGAAGTAAACCCCATCTGCCAATTGCCTATCCTTGCTTTATCAACATTGCCACCACTTTGTCAATAGGCAGGTGAACAGAAGCTTCGCTAAAAGCTTCGATGGGTATCATCCTGAAGGTCTCCGTTTCTCCGGTGGCATGGTAAATGGCCATCTGTTCTTCATCAAAATCAAATTGTTTTTCCCTGAGGGGAACCTTTATCTCTTCTAGCGGATGCACCTTGTAGTAAATGGACACAATCTGGTGCTCAGGATTGAAGGCCGACATTTGGAAAAAATCCGTGGTATAAAGGTGCTCACCAACCCTGACCCTGAGGCTCATCTCTTCCATGAATTCTCTCGCGAGGCATTCGCGGGTACCTTCGCCAAATTCCAATCCTCCGCCTGGAAATTTGGTATAATAATTGCCTCTGATGAATTCATCACTGACCAACACCTTGTTGTCATCTGAAATCAAAATTCCATATACCCTGATGTTGAACATAGCATTTGTTTTTAGAATAGTTTATCAAACTGCACTTAAAAGGCCATTTTTATTTTTCCCGAGAAAACAAGGGTTGCAGGACCAATCAACCAGATGTCATTGCAATGTTGTTCATCCAACCTGTTGAAGGCTACTTCGAGTTTTCCACCTTCAACGAGGATGTAAACATGTTGTTTACCCATGCCATTTGATGCAGCAATGGAAGATGCTGTAACACCAGTTCCGCAACTCAGGGTTTCATCTTCGACACCCCTTTCATAGGTCCTGACGCGGATGCCATTATTTTCGCGGGAAACAAAATTGACATTGATGCCTTTTTCGCTGTATTGGCTGTTGTACCTGATTTTTCTTCCTTCGGTGAAAACATCCAATTGGTCCAGATCATCCATGAACCTGATATAATGTGGCGATCCTGTGTCAAGCACTTTGTCAGCACCATCTGAAACGATAGCATTGACATCCTGCATCTTCAACCTGACCAATCCTTTTGAATCAAATTTAGCCTCATGAGGCCCATCCACCGCTAAAAAATGATAATGGCTGCGGATGATGCCCATGTCTTTTGCAAACTGAACCAGGCACCTTCCACCATTCCCGCACATGCTGCCTTCTTTTCCATCCGCATTGAAGTATTTCATCCTGAAATCAAACCCCTCGATGGTTTCCAACAGCATGAGCCCATCAGCCCCAATGCCAAATTTCCTGTCGCACAGGAATTTAACCTGCTCCTCCGTTATGGCGTTGTATGCACCATCCCGGTTGTCCAGGATCACAAAATCATTTCCCGTTCCCTGATACTTGTAAAATAGTATTTCCATCATAAATTCTTTATTACTTCAATCCCCCAGCCTTCGGCTGGTTTACCAACCTATGGTTGGCAAGTTCAACCCCTTCAACCTCTCTAAACTTTCTCCAACACCTGCCTGATCAACTTATCAATCGTTGCATCTGCATCGGCAGAGAATTCTCTGGCAATCCTGTTGGCTACGATGGCGCTCAGTGAAAGGCAATGATGTCCCATCATTTTGCCTAAACCATAAATGGCAGCAGTCTCCATTTCAAAATTCGTGATTTTCAGGTTGCCGAACCTGAAGGCAGTCAACTGGTCGTTGAGCTGTGGCATAGACAATCCCAAGCGGAGGTTCCGCCCCTGGGGCCCATAGAAACCAGGGCAGGTAGCTGTTATGCCAGCATGGCAACCATCCACCAGTTTAGCAAGCAAAATCGCACTGGCGCTGCTAATATAAGGAGAGGAGAGGTTAGGGTGGAGGGTGGTTTGTGTTTTGAAAGCCCGCAACATTTCCGATTCCACTTCATTGTTTCTGTACGGATAAAACTGAAGCAGGTTGTCCAGTCCAATGCCATGGGTGCTGGCCACAAAGCTATCCACCCCAATCTCTGGCTGCAAGGAGCCGGAAGTGCCAATCCTGATGATATTCAGTTGTTTTTTTTCCTTTTTTTCTGTCCTGTTGGTGAGGTCTATGTTGACCAGTGCATCCAATTCATTCATCACAATATCAATATTGTCTGGTCCTATTCCAGTAGACACTACACTGATCCTTTTCCCATTGACCGTTCCGGTATGTGTGATGAATTCCCTGTGGCTGGAGCGGTGTTCAATTTGATCGAAATAGTTGCTGACTTTTTCTACCCTGAAAGGATCTCCAACCGTGATGATGGTGTCGGCAATTTCTTCCGGACGGAGGTCCAGGTGGTACAAAGCGCCTCTTGCATTGATGATCAACTCTGAGGCTTCTATGCTGTTCATTGAAATTGTTTTTATGAATGATCTTGCTGATTGATATGGTAAATCAGTTCAAAATTACTAATTTTGCACGTGTTCGGGCGATAAAGCCTGATCATATTAGGTCCTGTGGCCGAGTGGCTAGGCAGAGCTCTGCAAAAGCTTCTACAG
>CANHSD010000145.1 GCA_947463105.1 Chitinophagaceae bacterium | reverse complement strand
GCCAATGCACCACTGGTAACTGCTGCGCAGATAAACCTGAACCTTATCCTTGATGAGCGTTCCAGAGAGTTGGTAACAGAGGAACACAGAAGATATACACTCCTGCGCACCAACACATGGTTCGACAGGACCAAACAATACAACATGAATGTGTCAACAGTCATCACCCCAAGAGATACGGTTCTTCCCATTCCACAATCGGTGATTGACGCCAACCTTACAAAACCAATGGCCCAAAATCCTGGATATTAATTTATGAAACATCGTCTGACATTTATCCTTGTTTTTCTCCACCTGACTGTTGCCATTGTGGCACAGTCAGGGCAGGATTCCATCCTAGTGATGGCTAAAAAATGGAGCAGAGACAAGAACAGGAATATTGTGTACTCTGACTGGACGGCATTCAAGGCCATGACCGTTGTACGGATGGGTGTAGACTTGCCTAAGCCTCCGGCGCTTTCCAGGTATGGTGGAAACCTTTCTGCTCCCTTCAATGCCTCAGGATTTTTCCGCATCGAAAAAAACAATGGCAAACATTGGATGGTTGACCCCGAAGGAAATGCATTCATCGGTATTTCACTCAACAGTGTCAGAAAGGGAAGTTCTCCCCAACATGAAAGGGTATTTGCTGAAAAATATGGGACAGATGCAAAATGGATGGCAGGGGTAAGACAAGACATGAAAACTGCCGGATTCAACATGCTTGGCTCCTGGAGCGATACGGCAGCCATCAGGGGATACAATCAATCCAATGCCAAAGACGGGATTGTTTATACGAAACAACTCAGTTTGCTGGCAGGTTTTGTGCAGCAACAAAAGAAAAATGATCCTTCAAAAAAAGAATGGCCAACGCTGGCTTTTCTGTTTGATCCAGGGTTTGAAAACTATTGCCGGGCAAAATGTGAATCAAACAAAAATGCCACCAATGATCCTTGGCTGGCAGGCCATTTCTCTGACAATGAACTTCCTTTTCAAAACAACCTGATCAAGGAATTCATTTCACTCAATGATCCTGGAAGTGCAGCATTTCATCTTGCTGTAAATTGGGTTCAAACAAAAGCCCTTGATACCGCAAAACTCACCAAAGACCAGCAGGAAAACTTCTCAGGGTATGTTGCATCTGTTTATTACAGAATTGTTTCAGCAGCCATCAAACAATCAGATCCCAATCACCTGTACATGGGGAGCAGGCTGCATTCCAGCGCAAAAAACAATCCCTATCTGTTGAAGGCTTGTGAGCAGTATTGTGATATCATTTCCATCAATTATTATGGCAATTGGACCCCGACGGCAGCAGAATTCAACGCATGGAATTCCCTGAAGAAACCGTTCATGATTACTGAATTTTATACCAAGGCAGAGGACTCCGGATTGCCCAATATTACCGGTGCAGGTTGGTTGGTGAAAACCCAGCAGGAACGGGGAATTTTCTACCAGAATTTTTGTCTCTCCTTGCTTGCTGCTTCCAACTGTGTGGGATGGCATTGGTTCAGGTACCAAGACAATGACCCTACTGATCCCAAGGCAGATCCTTCCAACAATGATTCCAACAAAGGGTTGGTGAACAACCGTTATGAGGTATATTTTCCGCTTGCAGAAAAGATGGTTGAACTCAACCGAAATGCCCATGGTTTGAGGAACATCAATGCTGGACAGCTTAAAAAATAATGCTATGCATGCAATCAGTGAAGCAGCATTGAATCAACCTGATAAGATTGCCATCATTGCCTCAGGAAATTCTTTTTCTTACAAGACCCTGCTGCACGCATCACAGCAGTTTGCCACACATCTCCTTGATGGCCGCAATGACCTTGATGGCGCAAGGGCAGCATTCATGGTTGACCCCGGCTTTGATTATGTGAAAGTGCAGTGGGGTATCTGGCAATCTGGTGCTGTAGCAGTTCCGCTCTGCATTACACATCCCTTGCCTTCACTGCAATATGTGCTCGAAGATACAAGCGCAACAATACTGGTCATATCGCCCCAGTACCACGATCTGTTGGCTGCTTATGCCGTGGAGTTTTCTATCAGGCTCATTGTTGTGGACAGGGTTCCGGAAACAGCGATTGCGGAATTGCCCCAGCTAGGCCCACAACGCAATGCAATGATACTTTACACCAGTGGTACAACCAACAAACCCAAAGGTGTTGTTACGACCCATGCCAATATTGCAGCGCAAATCAAATCAATCGCAGGCGCATGGCAATATGCGCCAACCGATCATGCCCTCTGTGTTTTGCCTCTCCATCATGTGCATGGCATCATCAATGTGGTATCTGCAACACTCTCGATTGGTGGCACTGTTGAATTCATTACTTCATTTTCTGTTGATGATATTTTTTCCCGATTCCTCAAAGGGAACATCAATGTTTTCATGGCCGTTCCCACCATCTATTTCAAGCTCATTGCAGCGGTTGAATTGCTTGATGTGGAGGCCAGGAAAAACCTAAAACAAGCCATGAAAAAATTCAGGTTGATGGTTTGCGGATCTGCTGCTTTACCCGTTTCGGTGATGGAGAAATGGGAGGAGGTAAGCGGTCATGTATTGCTGGAAAGATATGGCATGACAGAGATTGGCATGGGCATCAGCAATCCCTATGAAGGCCTGAGAAAGCCCGGTTCGATTGGCATGCCACTGCCGGGTGTATCGGTACGATTGGTGGATGAAAACATGCAGTCCGTTATCAATGGAGAGGCTGGAGAAATACAAATCAAGGGCGAAAATGTGTTCAAGGAATACTGGAACAAACCAGCTGCAACAGCAAAAGAATTCACATCCGATGGATGGTTCAAAACAGGCGATGTTGCTGTGATGGAAGAAGGATATTATCGCATCTTGGGAAGAAGTTCTGTTGACATCATCAAGTCTGGCGGATACAAATTGTCAGCCCTTGAAATTGAAGAGGTCTTGAGAAGCCATGACCTGGTGGATGATTGTGCCGTGGTGGGCATTGCAGACGAAGAATGGGGTGAATTGGTGGTGGCTGCCGTGGTGGCAAAGGCTGGGCTTGAACAGCATCAGTTGAACCAATGGATGCGCACACAGATGCCCACTTACAAGACACCCAGGAAATACCTGTTGGTCAAAGAATTGCCCAGAAATGCCATGGGAAAGGTGGTGAAAAATGAAGTAAAAACAATGTTCCAATGAAATTGATCAGACCAGTAGCCATGTTGGTGTTGATGGTTCTCTTCATGAACATCACTGCAGCACAGCGTTTCAAAGCACCGGTTTTTGAAACAGTTGATTCAATCAATGCCATCACCTATGGCAGTGCCGTAAACATAAAAGGCAGTTCCGAATCTTTGTTGATGGATCTTATTTTTCCGCAAGGAGATACCATGAAGAAAAGACCGTTGGTCATTTTCATCCATGGAGGAGGGTTCCAGAACAACAGCAGAAAAGGATCCTACAGCGCCATGGTTTGCCAGGGTTTTGCAAAGCGTGGATATGTAACAGCCACAATCGATTATCGCCTGGGCATTGAGAACCAGAAGACTGAGGCTGATTATGCCAATGCCCTTTACCGTGCCCAGCAGGATGGCCGTGCCGCTATTCGTTTTTTAAAAAAACATGCTACTCAATATGGCATCGATACCAATCAGGTATTTTTAACAGGCAGTTCTGCCGGTTCAAAAACCGCCATGGCCATTGCTTACATGGATGAGGCAGAGGTACCTGCTGGCATCAACACAGGAAAATGGGGACCTTTGGAAGGTACAGGAGGGAGTGAAGGATATTCATCTAAAGTGCATGGTGTCTTGAATGCATGGGGAGCCATGATTGATTTCAACTGGATAAAAAAAGGCGATGCGCCACTGTTCAATACTTCCGGTACCATGGACAAGACGGTGGCCTTTGATAGTTCATTTGGATACCATGGATTCAAGTATGGCGGCTATATCCTTTATCAGCACTGTCTTTCATTGGGTATCCCCACTGCATGGCGTCCATTTTATGGCGCAGGGCATACATTGGACAATAATAAAATCAAGCAAGACAGTTGTTTTCAATCCATGGTGGAATGGTTGTATCCCCTTTTGGCCATCAACCATCCAAAAATCACTAAACTTGCAATAGTTAACAATATTCAATTTCACAGGGATGAAAATTTATGGCGTAGCCGTTCTGTCAGCCTGCTTCATCGCAGGTCAACTCATTGGTGAGGCATTGGGAATCTTCTTTCATTTTGATGGCAACATCGGTGGAGTGGGTTTCGGAATGCTATTGCTCATTGTATTGGGAGACTGGATCAAAAAGAAAAATTGGTTGGATGCTGAATCGGAAACTGGCATTCATTTCTGGAGTGGCATGTACATACCTGTTGTGATCGCCATGTCGGCTACACAGAATGTAAAAGCAGCATTGAGCGGTGGATGGGTGGCCTTGGTGGTAGGTGTTTTCGCTACCCTGCTTTGTTTCTCATTGATTCCGCTGCTATCCAGTTTACAAAAGAAAACTGGTTCTTCAGGTTCATCCTTATAAATACATTCATGGACTTTATCCCCAAACTGTTTGCTAAAAATGAATTGATTGTAGCCTTCCTGGTGGTTGGGTTGATCATGTTCATTTCTGTGCTTGTTTCAAAATACCTCTTGCGAAACAGGATTCCTGGTGCGGCCGTGGCCATTACCCTTGGGCTGGTTTTGGCTTATTTCGGTGAGAAAAAAGGTATTGCAGACATGCCGTTGTTTGCCGGTATGGCCTTTCTTGGAGGTTCGATGATGCGTGATTTTTCCATTGTATCTACTGCAATGGGAGCCAGCCTTTCAGAGATTAAAAAAACCGGCTGGGTAGGAATCCTCTCTCTATTTATTGGTATTGCCGTTGCTTTTTTTGTTGGAGGATCCATCGGCTATTTTATGGGCTACAAGGATATCAAGAGTGTTGCCACCATTGGTGCAGGCGCTTGTACTTTCATCGTTGGTCCGGTTAC
Organism: Chitinophagaceae bacterium; assembly: GCA_947463105.1. Classification (GTDB taxonomy): domain Bacteria; phylum Bacteroidota; class Bacteroidia; order Chitinophagales; family Chitinophagaceae; genus Pollutibacter. The sequence goes on along the minus strand of CANHSD010000145.1, from coordinate 1,991 downwards.
AGGCGCAGCATTGGGCGCCAGTTCAGACATCATCGCCATCAGCATTGCCATTGGTGTGATCAAGACTGTTGTTGTGACGATACTGACTCCCCTCATTGCAAAACGCATAGGGCTCGACAATCCGCAAACTGCCATGATTTATGGCGGATTGATAGGTACGACCAGTGGCGTGGCTGCAGGCTTGGCTGCCACAGATCCCAAGCTGGTTCCCTATGGGGCATTGACGGCAACATTCTACACGGGGTTGGCTTGCATGCTCTGTCCATCGGTCTATTACCTGATCCTGAGCCTCTTTGTCTGATTATTTTTTTGCCTAATGGTTTTTCAATGCTAAATTGAATACCATGAAAAGGATACTGATTGTTTTGATAGGCTTGATGCCATTGTTTTCAATGGTTTTTGGCAATGAAAACGCCAAGGATACAACCGACAAATGGCATGGATTTGAAAGAACACATTTTACTTTCAATGGCCGCAATGCATGGGTCGTGAAACCCATCAAACCACTGGAAGGGAAGCCCTGGGTTTGGCGTGCACATTTTCCTGAATGGCATACGGATGCAGATTCCATCCTGTTGTCTCGCGGCTTTCACATTGCCTATGTCAATACCAATGATATGTTTGGTGCTCCTGCAGCCATGCAAGTATGGAATGCATTTCATGCCTACATGGTTAGTAAAGGTTTTTCCGAAAGGGTTGCATTGGAAGGGGTCAGCCGCGGAGGGCTTTATGTATACAATTGGGCAAAGCGCAACCCGCTCAAGGTGGCCTGTATCTATGCAGAAGCACCAGTAGCTGATTTCAAAAGTTGGCCGGGTGGAAAAGGCATGGGCAAGGGATCTCCCTCCGATTGGAAGGCGCTGCTGAAACAATACGGATTTAATGAAGAACAGGCCCTTGCCTACAAGGACAATCCTATAGACAACCTCGAGGGCCTGGCAGCCTGTGGAGTTCCTGTCCTGCATTCCATAGGATTGAATGATAAGATTGTACCCAACGCAGAGAATAGTTTCCCGCTGATCAACAACTATATCAAGGCAGGTGGAACGGCGACGGTGGTACCCATGACACGCGGTTCTCAAAACCTGGAAGGTCATCATTTTCCAATTGAACGTCCTTCAGCCATTGCTGATTTTATCAGCAGCAACGCTTACCCCGTAAAGTTCATCCTTGATCCTGCCCAGTTTCATGTGGCAAGAACCGGATTGACAAACAGTTTCATCCAATTCACCAAAGAGAAAACCGGCCGAGTGGCCTTTATGGGCGGGTCTATTACAGAGAATCCTGGCTGGCGCAATAAAGTGACCCAATACCTCACAGAGCGGTTCCCTGAAACCAAATTTGAATTCATTGATGCGGGCATTTCATCCACTGGCAGTACTCCCGGCGCATTCAGGTTGGCATCTGAGGTATTAGCCAAAGGCAAGATTGATCTTTTCTTTGAAGAGGCTGCTGTGAACGACCGAACCAATGGCTTTGACAACCCGGCCCAGGTCCGTGGAATGGAGGGAATTGTCCGCCACATGAAGATCAGCAATCCTTTGGTGGACATTGTGGTCATGCATTGTGTTGATCCGGAAAAAATCGCCGAATATGCTGCAGGAAAAATTCCTAATGAAATCGCCAACCACGAGCTTGTTGCTTCGCATTACAATGTGAATACAGTCAATTGGTCAAAAGAAGTTACAGCCCGCATTGCGGCGGGGGAGTTTAGTTGGAAGGAAGATTTCAGAGACCTGCATCCCTCCAAATTTGGACAGGAAGTATATGCCCGCTCCCTGATTGGATTTCTAAACAAATCATATGAAAACATTGCTGCTGATGCAGTAGCCATCAACCATGTTCTGCCAAAGCCAATTGATCCATTCAGTTACGCCGGAGGACAATATGTGGATGTGAAGCAAGCAGGGATCATCAGCAATTGGAGCATTGATGAAAAATGGGTTCCCAAAGATGGGGTAGGAGGAAGAAAGCAATTCATGAACCGGCCT
>CANHSD010000144.1 GCA_947463105.1 Chitinophagaceae bacterium | reverse complement strand
TCAGTCTTTTTGTTCTTGTCGTTTTGCTGCCTTGCCATCAACTGGGATGACTCGTACCAGAAAGTATAGTTACCGGTAAATACCTTGATTTTTTGCCTGTCAACATCGGCCACATGTGTACACACAGCATCCAAAAAGTGACGGTCATGGCTCACGACCAAAACGATGTTTTGATAGTCTGCCAGGAAGTTTTCCAACCAGCTGATGGTCTCAAGATCCAGGCCATTGGTAGGCTCATCCAACAACAAAATATCCGGGTTTCCAAACAAGGCCTGTGCCAACAATACCCTTACTTTCATGTTGGACGGCATATCCTTCATCAAGGTGGTATGGTATTTTTCAGTAACACCAAGATCACTTAAAAAAGTGGCGGCATCGCTCTCTGCAGTATAGCCACCCATTTCACCAAATTCAGACTCAAGTTCACCTGCCCTGATACCATCAGCCTCAGAAAAATCTTCTTTGGCATAAATTGTTTCCCTTTCCTGAGCAATGGCCCACATCTTCTTGTGTCCCATCAATACGGTGTTCAACACGGTCTGCTCGTCAAACTGGAACTGGTTCTGGTTCAATACCGCCATGCGCTCACCGGGTGTGATATCAATGGTTCCTTTGTTGGGTTCAATCTCACCACTCAAAATTTTCAGGAATGTACTTTTTCCTGCTCCATTGGCACCGATGACGCCATAGCAGTTGCCCTTGATGAAATTGATGTTAACCTCATCAAAAAGAACCCTTTTTCCGTAAGCGAGGGTTATGTTGCGTGCACTGATCATTGTATTGAAATTTTATCTTTCGAAAGGGTGCAAAGTTACGGAAAATGCGCATGAGTTGAGGGTAAGGATGGATGAAAATGCTTAATTTACGGACATAATTCAAGAATATGCGCCGATTACTCCTACTCACAGCATTGCTTTTTTCAGGCATTTATAGCCAGGCTCAATCCCCCATGGAAGCGGCCATTGATAGCAAGGCCAAGGCCATCTCTCCCAAACTGGTAGAATGGAGGAGGCATCTGCATCAAAACCCAGAGTTGGGAAACAGAGAATTTAAAACCCAGCAATACATTGCCAACCATTTGAAAAGCCTGGGGATTGAAGTAACCCTTCTCGCTAAAACCGGCGTATTGGGTGTGCTGCGCGGCGGAAAACCAGGGCCCGTTATCGCGCTGCGCGCGGACATCGACGGACTGCCGGTAAAGGAAAGGGTTGATGTTCCTTATAAATCAACTGTAACGGCAGATTATATGGGAACACCTGTTTCTGTGATGCATGCCTGTGGCCACGATACACATACCTCCATCCTGATGGGCACTGCGGAAGTGTTGGCAGGCATGAAAAAAGATATTACTGGTACAGTTAAATTCTTTTTCCAGCCAGCAGAAGAAGGCCCTCCCGGTGATGAAGAAGGCGGCGCACCGTTGATGATCAAAGAAGGTGTCATGGACAATCCAAAAGTGGATGCAGTTTTCGGACTTCACATTTCATCAGCACTTGAAATTGGAAAAATCAAATACAAAAGTGGATCCATGATGGCCTCCTCTGATTGGTTTACCATCAAGATCAAGGGCAAGCAGACCCATGGATCAACCCCCTGGACGGGCATCGACCCCATCGTTGTGGGCACACAAATCATCAACAACCTTCAAACCATTGTGAGCCGCCAGCAAGACCTGACCGTTGCACCTGTGGTGATTACCGTAGGTAAATTTCACAGCGGCGTAAGGGCCAATATCATTCCTGAAACGGCAGAACTTGAAGGAACCATCAGAACCCTTGACAGCAAAATGCAGAAAGATGTGCATGAAAAAATAAAATTGGTGGCAAAGAATGTGGCAGAGGCCTGGGGTGCTGAAGTGGATGTTAAAATTGATACCAAGACCCTTGTCACCTACAATGATCCTGCTCTGGTTGCTGCCATGGTTCCTTCTTTGGAAAGGGCTGCCGGAAAGGGAAATGCTACAGCAGGCATCTGGACGACCGGTGCAGAAGATTTTTCTTTTTTCGGGGAGAAAGCACCTGCTTTTTTCTTTAACCTCGGCGGGATGCCCAAGGGTACAGACCCTTCAAAAGCTGCGCCCCATCATACACCAGACTTCTACATCGATGACAGTATGCTGGATGTAGGCGTAAAGGCTTTTTGTAATTTGGTGGTGGATTTTGCGGGGAAGAAGTAAGGTTGAATTAGTTGAAGGGTAAATTCTTAAACCTCTTCAACCCCTTCAACCTCCTCAACGCGCTAGCCTCTAGCGCCAAACAACAGACTCCCTACCCTGACCATGTTGCTTCCTGATGCCAGGGCCAGTGGATAGTCGCCGCTCATTCCCATTGAAAGGGTATTGAAATCACCGGCGTCTGCTGCATAGCGCGTTTTGATTTCGTCGTACAAGGTTTTCAATGCGCCGAACTCTTGCCTGAGCAGTGCCTCATCTTCAGAGAATGAGGCCATCCCCATGATTCCACAAAGCGAAACATGTGGATATTTTTTTTCAAGAAAATACATGGCAGCAGCTTGTCTTGCTTCAACAAGATCCAAACCGAACTTTGTCTCCTCCTTGGCCACATGTACCTGCAACAGGCAATTGATTTTTTTATTAAGCTTCCTACCCTCCTTATCAATGGCTTCCAGCAGCTTGATGCTGTCTACCCCATGAATAAGATGAACATAAGGCGCAATCATCTTGATTTTATTGGATTGCAGATGACCAATAAAATGCCAACGGATATCTGCAGCCAACTCCGCATGTTTTTTAACCAATTCCTGCACATAGTTCTCCCCGAAATCCCGCTGCCCCAGTAGATACAATTCCTGGATGTCCTCCGATGGCTTGGTCTTGGAGACGGCTATCAATGTTGCCCCAGAAGGCTGCATTGCAGCCAATAATGATTTATATGCTTCCTTATTTACACCCATGGTTGCGAATATTCAAACAATTTATGGTTTGCCAAAAAATTAAACATCATTTGAGGGAATAAGTTTTTTGCATGGGTGCATTTTGATATATTCATCGAAATTATCCCATGGTCGGTGAACATGCCCAACTCAATTACAAGATCCAGCGGATTGTAGCCATCGTTGCCGTAGTATTGTTTGCCTTCAAGCTGGTGGCCTGGTGGATGACACAATCTGTGGCGGTACTTACAGATGCCCTGGAAAGTACAGTGAACGTGGTAGCAGGGTTCATCAGCCTTTACAGTTTGTACATCGCTTCTAAACCCCGCGACAAGGAACATCCATATGGACATGGGAAGGCAGAATTTGTGTCTGCTGCGGTAGAGGGTGGTCTTGTTGGCATAGCAGGACTTGTCATCATATACGAGGCCATCAACAATTTCATCCATCCCCACATCATCCAAAAACTGGATACAGGAATGGCCATCATTGGATTTACTGCCATCATCAATTATATAACGGGATGGTATGCCATCAAAACAGGAAAAAAGAACAATTCGCTGGCCCTGGTGGCTTCAGGGAAACACCTCCAAAGTGACACCTACTCTACCGTGGGTATTGTCATCGGTATGGCGATGATTCTTTGGACCAACTGGATCTGGCTGGACAGTGCTGTTGCCATTGGTTTTGCCTTCTTTATCATCTATACAGGATATACCATTGTCAGAAGCTCCATCGCAGGTATAATGGATGAAGCCGACCATGCATTGCTAGAGAAACTCGTGTCTAGGATGAATGTGGAGAGAAGGGAGAACTGGGTAGACCTTCACAACCTCCGCATCATCAAATTCGGCTCGGTCATCCATGTGGATTGTCACTTGACCGTTCCTTGGTACCTTAATGTGCACGAGGCCCACAATGAGGTGGATGCTTTTTCAGCGATTGCAAGAAATGAATTTGGGGAGAGTGTTGAGTTATTTGTTCATGCAGACGGCTGCCTCGACTTCTCATGTAAAATATGTTCAAAAGCCCAGTGCTCAGTACGCAAAAACCCTTTTGAAAAAAGGGTTGAGTGGGATGTGCACAATATTTCAAGTGATGAGAAGCACCGGTAGCATATTGGCAATTTTACCAATACTTTGAGTGATGATAATGTTGAAATTAATCATCTTATTGAAATTCTATTTTATCTAAGCCTTCAATAATTTCTGAAAAGTTAACTTGCAATGCACGTGAAATGACAAATAATTGGAAGATGGAGGTGTTGATTTTTCCTCTTTCTATTCTGCTCAACTGGGTATATTCAATACCTATTTCGTAAGCCAAGTTCTGTATTGACAGCCCTTTTTCGTTGCGAATTTTACGAATTTTAGCACCCACTATTTCTGAAACCTCAATTTTTTTCAATTAGTTCATTAAAAAATTACAAAAAATCAATAAAAATTAATTCGAATTTATACATTAATATAAACTATAATATGTCAAATATGACGTATTATAATTGGTTTTAAAAAAATATTACTATATTGAGTAGTGCATATAATAAATGTGCAATAATAGGTAATGAATGAAGGTCTTTTCTTAAACACTATAGGGAAAATCCTCTCTAATCAAAGACTCAAATCAGAAATAACTGTACATGATTTGAGTTCAAAAACCGGAATTGATGTCGAAAAAATTGTTGGAATTGAAATGGGAAAAATCTCCCCAGGTTTGGAAGAATTTTTAAAAATCACAGAAGCAATCGGCATCGATGCAGCAAAAATAATGAACGAAATAAATTGATTTTCTACTAAATCACTCAGGCTCCTGCTGGCTCAGGCAATGAAAACTTCCCAGCCCCCAAATAATATCGCTAGAATCAATACCTACGATTTCTCGTTCAGGAAAACAACTTTGAATGATCTGCAGCGCCTTATCGTCTTTATCAGACCTGAATGTTGGAACAACAACCTGGTTGTTGGCAATATAAAAATTGGCATAAGAAGCGGGCAACATCTGTTCTTCCCAAATGACCGGATCTGGCATGGGCAATTCTACAATATTCAATTGTTTACCGTTCAGCAAGCGCATGGCTTGAAGTTGTTTCAGGTTATGTTGCAGTAATGCGTAGTTATCATCTGACTTATTCTCCTCTATCACAGTGATAACGGTATCCTCATTGACGAACCTTACAGTATCATCAATATGCCCATCCGTATCATCTCCAACAATTCCCTCATCAACCCACAATACCTGGTCTTGGCCATAATAGTCCATGAGGTATTGTTCAATTTCTGCCTGGCTCAGATGAGGATTGCGGTTGGGATTCAACAAACAAGCTGTTGAAGTCATGACTGTTCCAGCACCATTGAATTCTACAGAGCCCCCCTCCATGATAATTCCAGGATTGAAAACCTGTAAACCGAGATGCTTCCCAATCAGGGTTGGAATCACATCATCCAGATCAAATGGAGGATACTTGTTTCCCCAGGCATTGTAATTCCAATCAACAATGGCTTTCTTGTTCGGATCCAATTTATTCAAGAGAAAAGCAGGTCCATGGTCCCTGCACCAGGCATCGTTGGTGGGATGAAGAAAAAATCCCACCTTACCCATGTCTACCCCACCTTCCCCTAGCATTGAAGTGGCGCGCTGTTGCATGGCCTCATCCACCACATTGATGTTGACCTGCTCAAACCTTGATAAAGTCTTGATGAAAGCAACATAGGATGGAAAGATGGTATCAATCTTCCCTGGCCATGATGCCTCTTTGTGAGGCCAACTCAACCAGGTAGCTTTATGTGGTGCAAACTCTGCGGGGAAATAGTATCCGAGGGATTTTGGGGTCATGTGGTTAAACTTTAATCAATAAACCGCTTAACAATCTCACCATAACTATCAATTCTTCTATCGCGCATGAAGGGCCAGTGGGTCCTATAGCTGTCGGTTTTGTCAAGATCAATTTCAGTCACAACCACTTCTTCATTGTCGTGAGATGCTTTTGAGAGCAGGGTTCCAAATGGATTAGCAACAAAGGAACCACCCCAGAATTTCATGGCGCCATCCTGTTCAAACCCTACCCTGTTTACACTTACCACATGAACACCATTGGCAATGGCATGGCTGCGCTGAATGGTTTGCCAGGCATTGTATTGTTCGGTATTCGTTGCTTCATCTTGGGAAGTTGCCCAACCGATGGCAGTTGGATAGAAAAGAATTTCGGCGCCCATCAAACTGGTCAGCCTGGCTGCTTCTGGGTACCATTGGTCCCAACAGATCAGTACCCCGATCTTGGCAAATTTGGTATCAAAAACCTTGTAACCAAGGTCTCCTGGAGTAAAATAAAATTTTTCAAAATAGGCAGGATCGTCTGGAATATGCATTTTTCTGTACTTCCCAAGATAGGTACCATCGGCATCAATCACAGCTGTGGTATTGTGATATAGCCCTTGTGCGCGCTTTTCAAACAATGAAGCGATGATCACCACACCAGTTTCTTTGGCAACTGTGGAGAGCAGATCTGTTGTTGCGCCAGGAATGGCTTCAGCCAATTTAAAATTCTCATAGTCCTCCACATCACAGAAATAAAGGGATGTGAACAATTCCTGAAGACAAACAATTTGAGCACCCTGGGCTGCGGCATTTCTGATGCCCACAATGGCTTTAGAAACATTTTCCTGGGCATCAGCCGAACAACCCATCTGAACAAGTCCAACATTGACTTTTGACATAATTCAACTTTGATTATTGATCAATTCGATTTTTCATTTCTCTTCCCATCATTACCAGTCGTCTCAACACTAAATTTTCATATCTCAACTATGTTTCATTAAGGACCAAATCTTGTAAACTTTTGATCCCAATGTTTTTCTGTGTTACAAAGCCTTCTGCAAATTTTACACCGATGCGTTTCCCCATCAGCCTTGAGCGGGAGACCAGGGCTTCCAAAAAATCTGGGGTTGAGATATAGGTCTGGGTTCCTTTACTTGAATCGGGATTGGTATGAAACTGTGTTTCATAAGCTTTGATGGCCTCCATGCGTTGTTCAAAAACATCGGTGATGTCAACCACCAGGTCTGGCTCATAAAACCTGTCCTGGATATAATGCAAGACATGC
>CANHSD010000143.1 GCA_947463105.1 Chitinophagaceae bacterium | reverse complement strand
TGAGGCCAGTGATCCCTATCTGCAGAACCTCGCCCATGGCATCTGGCAGCAAGGTTTTCAAGGCGGCTATGCTGGATTTTTGCATGGCAAGGTGGTAGACATGTTGTACATGCCCATCATTGAAGATGCTTATTTCCCATCATGGTTTCCACTTTGGGGTGGAGAATCCTTCATGTTTTTCAGGCCTGTTTTCAATATTGCCGATGCATCTATTTCTGGAGGCGTATTTGCCATCCTGATTTTTCAAAGCAGGTTTTTCCCTGCCGTTGAAGCTCCCAAGGCACCAACACAAGAAACAGAAACCCCAACAGAATAAGGTCAAGCTGCACTGCTCATCCTCCCCATCCCTCCCTGTCGAGGCTTCTGTAATGTATGGCTTCCGCAATATGTTCAGGCAAGATATTTTCACTGCTGGCAAGGTCTGCTACTGTTCTTGCCACTTTCAGTATCCTGTCATAGGCCCTTGCGGAAAGGCTTAATTTTTCCATTGCATTTTTGAGCAAATGCTGCCCCGCTTCATTCAACTGGCAAATGTCTTTCATTTCCTTTGCCCCCATTTGCGCATTGGCATAGATTCCTTTTTTGCCCTTGTACCGCTCTGCCTGTAGTGCACGGGCCGCCATTACACGATCCCTGATGCTGGCAGAATTTTCAATCTTTTCTTTTGATGCCAGTGCTGAAAAAGCAACCGGGGTCACTTCCACATGCAGGTCAATCCTGTCCAGCAAGGGGCCTGAAATGCGGTTAAGGTACTTGGTAACAGCACCAGGAGGGCAGTTGCATGCTTTTTCTGGATGGTTGTAAAATCCGCAGGGGCAGGGGTTCATGGATGCAACCAGCATAAATGATGCGGGAAAGTCAACGGCCAGCCTTGCTCTTGAAATGGTGACCCTTCTTTCTTCCATGGGTTGACGCATCACCTCCAGCACATTTCTCTTGAATTCCGGAAGTTCATCAAGGAACAACACGCCATTGTGTGAAAGGGAAATCTCTCCGGGTTGTGGGTTGGCACCGCCTCCTACCAGGCCAGCATTGCTGATGGAATGATGAGGGCTTCTGAAAGGTCTTTTGGTGATGAGGGTGGCATGCTCGGGAAGTTTACCCGCCACACTATGGATCTTGGTGCTTTCCAGTGCCTCTTCCATTGAAAGAGGAGGAAGGATAGATGCCAAACGCTTTGCCAGCATGGTTTTCCCGGCACCGGGCGGACCGATGAGAATTACATTGTGCCCGCCCGAAGCCGCGATTTCCAACGCCCTCTTGATGTTTTCCTGGCCCTTTACTTCAGCAAAATCATTCTCAAATGCCTGCTGTGCTGCACTGAATGCTTCCTGTATGTTGATGGAGATGGGTGCAGCGCTTGAACCCTCCGATTGGATGAATTCAACCACTTCCCTGATGTTCTTCATGCCGTATACCTTGATGCCGCTGACCATCGCAGCCTCTTGTGCATTTGCGGCAGGCAGGATGAATCCGTTGAACCCTTCTTTCTTGGCCTGAATGGCAATGGGCAAGGCCCCCCTTATCGGGCGCAGCTCTCCGTCCAGGCTGAGTTCGCCCATCATGATATAATGATCAAATTTTTCTGCCAGTGTGATTTGCTCTGAGGCAGACAGAATGCCGATGGCGATGGGAAGATCAAATGCTGTGCCAGTTTTCCTCAGGTCTGCCGGTGCAAGGTTGATGACAATGCGCGTGCGCGGCATCTCAAACCGTTTTGATTTGATGGCACTTTCAATCCTTTGCATGCTCTCCTTGATGGCAGAGTCAGCCAATCCTACAATACAATATTCTTTTCCCTGGGCGGTCCAGTTTACCTCAATGGTGATGGTTTTCGCCTCCACCCCATATACGGCACTTCCAAAGGTCTTTACAAACATGGTGTAAAGCTATGACCATGGCCAGGGCCGCCAATGGGAAAATCATCCTCAATAAAAGGATTAACCGCTGATTTTGTTGTTGTTTTCACCCGCTATGTTCGTGTTCTTCCCAATGTTTTCCAACAGGGAAACGACACCCTCTTTTTGAAGGATCAGGTAGCCCATCCTGTCCTGGCTGATGCCTTCTTTGAGTTGATAACTGAAGCGGAGTTCATTATCGGTGAGATGGGTTTCAAAGTATTTGAAACTGATGGAGGGCAAGTCTTTGAGCGCATCACCGATCTCATAGAGATGGGTGGAAAGGATGAAAAGGCCGTTGCGCATATTGATCAATCCCCTGATAACGGCCAGTGAACATTTCATGGCATCCTGGATATTGGTACCCTTGAAAAGTTCATCGATGAGGATCAGCCATTTTTTGCCATCACTGATGCGGGTGATGGTTTCGCGAATCCGCCTCACTTCATTAAAAAAATAACTTTCTCCTTTGATGAGATTGTCTTCTACAGTGATGTTGCTCAGTATGCCTTCAAAAAGGGAAAGCTTCATGCTTTTGGCGGCAACACCCATGCCCAGGTGTGCAAGATAAGTAGACAGACCAACAGCCTTGATCAGTGTGGTTTTCCCTGCCATGTTGGCACCGGTAAGAAAAATAAAATTGGCGTGCGGATTCATTTCAAGGTCGTATCCTACCGGTTCCTTCAGCATCAGGTGCCAGAGCCCTTTTGCACTGATCAAGGGTTCTGCATCGTCAGTGAAACGGGGAAGTTGCAAGCCCAGTTCTTTGTTGGCTTTGGCCATTGCGTACCAGGCATCAAGTTGTCCATAAACACCCAAGAGTGTCTGAATATCATTGGCCATTTCCCCATGAAAAATCCTTCCATAATACAAAACTTCGGCGGGACTCAAGGCATTGAATGTTTGCAGGGATTGCAGTCCTTTAAGCCTATGATCACGCAAGATTTTTTCAGATTGTTGCAAAATATCATCCAGCATTATTGGTCTTTTGCCATCTGAAAAAAAAGCATGCACGGCTTCAAATCCTTTGATGCATTCAAAGAGCTGCTGCATGGAAAAGCGGATCATGGCATGGTCTGCAGGATGAAGCCATTTGTACAAAAAAGCATTTACAGTGTTGGGCTGCTCGGGCATTGCATCCGGATTGTCATCAAGAAATTTTTCTATGACGAGCAAGGTGCCGTTCGTGATGCTTGCTGGCCAGGCATCCAGTCTTGCACCAATGAAGGAGAGAATCTCCTGCACCTGAAGGATATCATTTATTGCACTGAAAGGCCGGGTGAATTTTTTTTTTAATTCCGCCTTACCAGCGTTGGTTCTGGTATGGTCGATTTTGTTGAACAGGGATTGCTCATCCTCCCTGTGGAAGATGGAAAGGTCATACAGTGTGATGTTGTCTACCAGCATGGCGTTTAGTTCCTGTTGAATTGGAGGCGCATTCCAGTATAGGATGCATCAACCCTTCCATTTTCATAAACCGGGTAGCCATTTACAAAAGTCATGGCTATTGTTGCAGGGAATGTGAATCCCTCCAGCGGGCTCCAGCCACATTTGTAGAGGATATTTTCCTTATTGACGGTATAGGGTTGGTTCAGGTCAACCAAGACCAGGTCTGCAAAATAGCCTTCCCGGATGAATCCGCGGTCCCTGATCTGAAAACATTTTGCTGGTGCATGAGACATTTTCTCGACCAGTTTTTCAAGGCTTATCCGGCCCTGTTGGAACTGGTGCAACATCAGTTGAAGGCTGTGTTGTACAAGCGGTAATCCTGCATGCGCATGTTCATAGTCACCTGATTTTTCTTCGATGGAATGTGGGGCATGGTCTGTTGCAATGATGTCCAGCCTGTCATCCAGCAATGCTTCCCATAGCGCGGCCTTGTTTTCCTTTGATTTGATCGCAGGATTGCATTTTATTTTGTTGCCAAGGGTAGCATAATCATCTGCTGTAAAATGAAGATGATGCACGCATACTTCAGATGTGATTCTTTTTTCTTCCAGTGGTATCAGGTTGGTGAACAGTTGCAGTTCCTTTGCTGTGGAGATGTGCAAGATGTGCAACCTTGTATTGTTTCTTTTGGCCAGTTGTACTGCCATCAGTGAAGATTCAAAGCAGGCTTCTGCATCACGGATGATAGGATGATCGGATGCTTCCAGCATTGACTTGGTGCTGCGCAGTTTTTCAAGATTGGATTTGATGATGCGCTCATCCTCGCAATGGGTTGCGATCAGCAATTCAGATTCTCTGAAAATCCTGTCGAGAGAAAGATGGTTGTCTACCAGCATATTGCCCGTGGAAGACCCCATGAAAATCTTCACACCACATACATTTTCTTTGTTGTCATTTGTTTTCAGGACCTCATCAGCATTGTCATTGGAGGTGCCCATGAAAAAAGAATAGTTTGCAACCGCACTTTGGGCTGCAATGGAATATTTTTCCTCCAGCAACTCCTGGGTCAGGGCAGGAGGTTTGGTATTGGGCATTTCCATGAAGCTGGTGGTGCCTCCGGCAACCGCTGCCATGGATTCAGAATGGATGTTGGCCTTGTGCGTAAGGCCAGGTTCCCTGAAATGCACCTGGTCGTCGATTACACCAGGCAATAAGTATTTGTTTTCACCGTTAATTTCTCTTGCGTTATATTTATTGTCAATTCCCCGCTCAATTTTCAATATCCTTTGGTCGCCTATCAAGATATCTGATACAGTTATCTTGCCTTCGTTTACAATTTGAACGTTTTTAATGAGAATATTTGACATGAGATATTGTATTGGTAAATCTTTGCTGCAAATTATCAAAACCTTTTTAGTCGGGCTGATATTTATTGCACCTTTCTGTGGGAATGCACAGTCTGCACTTTTTCAACAAGGTTCCAAGGACTATATTTTGCTGGACCGCTTGGAGATAAAGTTGCAAAAAGACAGCATCCTGAATTTTTCATTCATCAAACCTTTCAACAGGAAATGGTGGGCCGGTGCCCTCGACAGGGCTGATTCAGGAAATATTTCACTCTCAAAGGTAGACCGCTACAACATCAACAGGTCAAGGCTGAACAACCTGGAATGGGCCGGCAATGGTGTTGCCACCATAAAAAGCAAGAAAGCGGTTTTCAATGGTTTTTTCAAGGATCCTGCTAACATGATTGGGGTGAACCAGAAGGATTTTTTCCTCTCTGTCAATCCTGTGCTTCAATTGCAGGCCATGAAAGATGATGCAACAGATGAACTGCTTTACCTCAACACCCGCGGAGCAGTGGTGCGTTCTTTGATTGGAGGGAAGGTTGGATTTCATGCCTACCTCACCGAGAACCAAGAAAAAACTCCTGTTTTTGTGAGGAATGATGTCAACAGGTTCAGGGCCGTACCTGGTGCAGGACGTTACAAGATCTTCAAGGAAACGGGCTTTGATTATTTTGATGCCCGGGGAACGGTGTTTTTCAATGCAGCAAAATTCATCAATGTTCAGTTTGGATTTGACAAGATGTTTCTTGGAAATGGTTACAGGAGTCTGTTCATCAGCGACCATTCCAACAGCCACCTGTTTCTCAACATGAATTTGCGGGTATGGAAATTGAATTATATGAGCCGGATCATGGAGCTCACTCCACAGTATACCAGGGATGGTTTGGGCGGAGATTCGCTCTATCCCAAAAAATATGCATCCATCCACCACATCAGTTTCAATGCCTCCAAATGGCTGACGCTTGGCATGTTTGAAGGGGTGGTATTTGGAAGAAAGGATCATTTTGAGTTCAGCTACCTCAATCCTGTGATGTTTATCCGCGGAGCGGAGTTGAATATAGGAAGCCCGGACAATTCTTTTATCGGCATTGACGCCAAAGCCAATCTGGCCAAGCATGTACAGCTCTATGGGCAGGTCATGTTGGATGAGTTCTATACCAAATACATCCGGGAGAAAAAAGGATGGTGGGGAAACAAATGGGCTTTTCAAGCAGGGATGAAATACATTGATTTCCTGGGGATCAAAAACCTGGATCTGCAACTGGAAACCAACTGGATAAGGCCATTCACCTACTCTCATTTTGATACGGTGGCCAATTATACCCATTATAACCAGGCACTGGCGCATCCATTGATGTCCAACATCAAAGAATACATTGGTATTCTAAAGTTTCAGCCAGCGCCCAAATGGTACATGCAGGCCAAGACCATTTACTGGCAAACTGGGGCAGACACGGCAAGGAAAAATTTTGGGAACAATATTTTTCTGGACAACGATACCCGTGCCCTGCCACAGAATGGATATTTTTTCGGAACACCTGTGCCGAGGAAAAACCTCAATGCCAGTTTCTGGCTTGCCTATGAAATAAAAGAAAACCTTTTTCTTGAGGCCAACCTGGTGTACCGCAAGATAGAAGGGAGTGCCAACAACATGATGTCATCTGTAGGAATGCGCTGGAACATGCACAGAAGAGAATATGATTATTGATGGGTTATTTGGTTCCGCCACCTTCAAAATGAAGCGAGAAAAGGATCATCCTGCTGTTCATCTTGTCAATTACATTGGAATACCGAAGGCTCTCATCGCGGCTGTGCACATTGGATAGTCCGTAACTGAATTTGATTTCAGGGGAAAGGATGAAATAGGGGAAGAAGAACTGGAAACCAATGCCGCCCTCCAGTCCATAATCTGTTTTGTTGACCTTGACAATATTGTCTGAATTCCTTGCGCCTGAATTGCTGGCCAGATCAAAATCATATTTCATTCCTGCAAGGGTATAAACCCGAAAATTGTTGATTCGATCACTTTTCAACCTCACCTGAAATGGAAAGCTCATCACAATAGATTCCACACTTTGCTTTTCATAGGTGCTGCTGGTTTCACTGGGCAGTTTTTGGGTATAGCCAAAAACTTTTTCACTGAAGATCAGGTTAAGTGGGTATGCTCTCAGGTCGAGGTGTTTTGTCAGTTGAAGGTTGGCCATGATGCCCAGGTGAATCCTGTTGCTGTTTTTTGATTCCACTACACTGATGGTGTCGCGCTGCAGGAAATAAGGATGATGGGTGATATTGTAATGAGACGAATTGAACCCCAGCACAATGCCAAAATAATAGGATTTGTCATCATGATCAGGCAAGTTCAATTCTACCGCCCGCTGTGCATTGGATGAATACACAGTTGTCAGCAAGAGGGCTGCAACGGCTATTTTTCTCCAGTGTAGATGGTACAT